>JABDDT010000024.1 GCA_013287475.1 Bacteroidota bacterium | reverse complement strand
AATAATAATATTGTTTACACCAGATCATCCCTGCATAAGCCTGCCTCTGAATACTTTTTAATTCATCGTTGGGAACACGTGTCTGCATATCAGCATAAAAAATATCAGCTTCCTGAATACGGGAATCGAATATTTTTTCAAAATCATCAAAAGGTTTTTCTAACGGGTCCGGACACATACGTATTCGAAATGTTTCTGATTTTCCCGGTTCGATTATTTTATTGAAGTGAATGGCTGCCTTAGTACCATTTTGCGAGGGATTCACTGTATTTGCATCGTGAACGATATATTCATTAATGCCATCTTTAAAATAAGTATCAGCTTTTTTGGGAGGTATTGAATAGAGCTTTTCGCTATTGCTTTCGTTTTCACAAAAAAGCAACTGCCCCGGATTTTCTGCGTATAACCACCGTTTTCCAAGGGCCTTGTGTTCAATAAGGATACTATTATCGGTTTGCCTTTCCATGGAAGGTTTTTCACTTGAATAACCCCATTCCCAGGTATTCCGAAACCAGATATTAGGCAGTACGTGCAATGGCGCTGCCTCCATACTCCGATTGATTACAGTGATCTTCCATAAGATATCTTCCGGAGTATATTTTGTGTATTCAATAAATACATCGAAATACTTATTTTCATTGAATATCCCAGTATCCTGGATTTCATATTCAGGATCCAATTTGCCTCTGCGACCGTTTTCCCTGACAATCTGATCGTATGGGTATTCTCCCTGAGGATATTTATACAGCATCTTAAGGTAAGAATGCGTGGGTGTTGCATCCAGAAAATAATATAATTCCTTTACATCTTCCCCGTGATTTCCTTCATTTCCGCTTAGTCCAAAATACCTTTCCTTGAGAATAGGATCTCTGGTGTTCCATAAACTAACGGAAAGGCATAGTTGTAAATTAATATCGCTTATCCCACCCAAACCGTCTTCTCCCCAGCGCCAGGATTTACTGCGGGCAACTTCATGTGTAGAAAATTCCCATGCGGAACCATCTTCACTATAGTCCTCCCGAACAGTTCCCCATTGTCTGTCACTCAGATAAGGCCCCCATTTTTTCCAGGCAGGATCTTTTAGTCTTCTACTCTCTTCGTTCATAAAAGCTACTTAAAAAAACATGGGCTCAGTTGTAGATCTTATCTATATATGACTTGTATTTATCGAGAATTATTTTTCTCCGGATACTCAGCTTCGGAGTGAGCTCACCTCCTTCAACACTCCAATCCTGTGGCAATAACTCAAATTTTTTTATCTGCTCCACATGGTTGAACTCTTGGTTATATTCATCCACGATTCCTCTGTAAAATTTTATTACAGCAGGATTTTGAATCATGGACAGGTTGGAACTTTTATCATAGCCATGTTGGGCGCACCATTCTGCGAGCTGGGAAAATGCAGGTACTATCAGCGCACCGACAAATTTCATTTCAGACCCCACCACAATTATCTGTTCAATAAAACGGGATTCCTTCAGTTTGTTCTCTATAGCTGCCGGTGCTACATATTTTCCACCACTGGTTTTAAATAATTCTTTCTTACGATCCGTAATGCGTAAAAATTTTCCATCCTCCATTACTCCAATATCTCCGGTATGCAACCATCCGTCGATAATCGTTTCAGCCGTCAGATCGGGTCGTTTGTAATACCCTTTCATTACACTGGGCCCTTTTACACAAATTTCTCCGTCACTTTCCAGCCGCATTTCAACGCCGTTCAGTACAGGGCCAACGGTTCCAAAACGGCATAGTCCTTTACCTCGGCGGTTTACTGAAATAACCGGGGAGTTTTCTGTTGGCCCATAACCTTCATAAACCGGAATACCTGCACTGCTGAAAATGCGCAACAGCCTTATCTGGCATGCTGCTCCGCCAACTACAACATATTTAATATTATTCCCAAGGGCTTCGCGCCACTTATTGAAAATAATTTTGTTTGCCAGAAAAAGCTGGAAAGAGTACCACCATCCCTGGCTGTTGTTATTGTCATATTTTTTTCCAAGTTCCACAGCCCAGAAAAACAGAGTTCTCCTTATGCCCTTCAGGGATGCGCCCTTGGACATGATCTTTTCATAAACTTTTTCCAGGATCCGGGGAACAGTTACAAAAAGATTGGGTTTTACTTCTAGTAAATTAGCCCCTATGGTGTCAAAACTTTCTGCATAATATATTCCGATGCCACTGAACATATAAATATAGCTTACCATTCTTTCCAGGATATGATTAAGAGGCAGAAAACTGAGTACTTTAAAGTCTGGTCTGTCTTCAAAAGGAAAGCTTTCCTTTGCAAACATTACATTGCTTATAATATTATTATGTGTCAGCATCACGCCTTTTGGAGTGCCTGTTGTGCCGGAAGTATAAATGATTGTGGCAAGATGCTCGGGGCGGATTGTTTTACTAAAGGCTTCCAGTTCATTTTTTTTTGCTTCGGTGGCAGTATGGAGGAGAGACGACCAGTGGTCTACTCCTTCAATTTTGTCGAATGTATATACGTTTTTAATGGAAGGAATCCCCGGACGCACCTGCCGGATTTTTTCAAATAACTCAGCACTGCTTACAAAAACATATTTTACAGATGCGTCCCTGAAAATAAATTCAATTTCATGATTGCTCGTTGTCGGATAGATCGGTACGAGTACAGCCCCCAGTTTTTGAACGGCTAAATCAGTCATCAGCCATTCGGGACGGTTATTTGAAATGATGGCAATTTTGTCCTGACCTTCAACAGTCAGGTCATTCCCGGAAACGCCTATGGCAGACAAGCCGCAGGCTAATATGTCCACTGTTTCTGATATTACGCTGGTGCTGTATTTTCTCCAAATTCCTTTTTCTTTAGCAGCCAGCATATCAGGTTTCGGAAATTTCTCCATCTGGAAGGCAATACAATCAAACAATCGTTCAGGTTTATTCATGTTGATTATTTGGAATTCAGGTTACGATAATTCTGTCCCGCAGGTAATTTGAAAACCCTTCCTTTCTGAAAATTAATAAACCGGTTATAATCGTCTGCATGTTGTGTGGTCCAGTTTTGAAAAGATGACAGGTTCATTGAAGCCCCAAATGCCCATTGATCATAGGCATCAAACATACCTGCTTTCAGAAGTTGCCTGTGATATTCGAAAAGTCTGAATGGATATTTATCTCCGAATTTATCAAACCATTCCAGAATGAATTTACTTCTTAATATATTAATGGATTCCGATGTTACACCCAGGGTAACGGTTGGAGATAATTCAGCCATAATGGAAAGATAAGCTGCAGCAAAAAGATTTTTATTAACCTGGTTTTTTGGTAATTTAAGATCGGTAAATAATTTTTTGTAACCATCAATCAGAAGCAATTTGATTTCAGGTGTTCGACGGCTATAGCTTTCAAGATTGATAAAGATTTCGCCATAAATCAGGCTCCAGACTTTGTCGTATGAAAAATAATAGAATTTGCTGGCGTTGTAATAATTTGAAGAATAATTGGGATCCACTTCAATCCCCTTCTCCCAGAACCGTATGGCTTCCGCATCTTTATTAGCCCATAACATTTCACCGTATTCATTGTATAACTCGCCGCTGCTGGGGAATTTTTTAATTCCCTGCTTGTACATTTTGTCTGCTTGTTTACTTTCATTAATGGCTTTATATGCCATACCGAGAATCTGGTAACACTGTTCATCTGCATCATTGCGGGCTATCAGTTTTCTTCCGGCCTCTACAGAAGCGCTGTAATTTCGTTGGAGATAATAGGTAAAAGCCAGGTCCTTTTGTATTTCCAGATTGTCCGGATCTGATTTTAATGCATTACTCAAAACGATAATAGCATTGGGATAATCCCCGTTACGCATGAACTGTTTTGCAACCTTATGCAGTGAATCTGCCTGTTGGGCAAAACAGGTGAAACCCGAAAGATATAAACTAAAGACGAGGAGAAGTTTTTTCATGAATTGAATATAGGCCACCTTTAGGAAACGGCCCACTGACAAAATAATTGTCCGTACAAAAGTACCGTTTATCTGATCAGGTGTGTTAAAAGGCCATCACGTAATTTCGGTTCAAACCATGTGCTTTTAGGAGGCATGATTTGACCACTGTCGGCAATATTAAAAAGCTGTTCCATACTTACCGGATAGAGGCTGAAAGCCAGTTTCATCTGGCCGCTGTCCACTCTTTTTTCCAGTTCTCCCAATCCCCTGATCCCACCCACAAAATCAATTCTGTTATCAGTTCTGACATCCTTAATTCCGAGGATTGGAGATAGAATATTTTCATGCAGGATACTTACGTCCAGGATACCTATCGGATCATCAGAAAAACTATTTTCCTTAGCTTCCAGGTGATACCAGTTGCCTTCCAGGTACATGCCGAAATTATGCAGCCGATCAGGTGAATAGGCTGAATTCATTTTTACAACTCTGAAACTTTTGCTAAGTTTTTCAAGAAAACTATTTTTATCCAATCCATTCAAATCATTTACGACCCTGTTATATTCCATAATATGCAATTCGTCTGAAGGGAATAAAGTGGTCAAAAAATATTCCGATTCCGGGGAAGCTTCTTTGCCAAGAGCTTTTTTTACCTTGGCAGCTGATGCAGCCCTATGATGGCCGTCAGCGATATATGTGGAGGGTATTTGCTTTAGAAAAATTGCTGTGATCTCATGGATGGTTTGTGGATCGTGTAAAACCCAAACCCGATGACCGATCCCGTCATCTGCAACAAAATCATAGGCAGGTTCATGCGCTTTTTTCCAGTAGCCGATCAGCATACTAAGTGTAACATTTGACTTATAAGCAAGAAATACATTTCCTGTCTGAGCGCCTGTAATGCGCATATGATTAATCCTGTCGAGTTCTTTTTCTGGGCGCGTCAATTCATGTTTTTTGATGATATTATTTTCGTAGTCCGATATAGCGCTAACACAAACCAATCCCGTTTGTTTTCTTTTGCCCATGGTTAATTCATATATATAATAGGCAGGTTGTCCATCACGGATCAGAATTTTATTATCACGGAAGATGAACAGATTATCCGCTGCTTTATTATATACTTTGTCGCTATGAACATCAGTGCTTTCTGGAAGGTCAATCTCTGCTTTCGTGATGTGTAAAAAAGAATAAGGGTTTTTCTCAGCTACTGTTCTTGCCTCTGCACTATTCAGGACATCATATGGCAGGGATGCAACACGGGAAGCAAGCTCTTTTGCCGGCCTTAGTGCTCTGAAAGGAGATATTATTGCCATATATTAAAATTAAAGTTGATCAATTAGACTTGTCAGTGCCTTAACACTTTCAAGAGGAAGGGCATTGTAGAGTGAAACCCTGTAGCCACCCACACTCCTATGTCCTTTTACCCCAATCATATTTTGTTCTTTGCATCCTTCCAGGAATTTTTTTTCTAACAGGGGATCTTTAATCAGGAAAACCACATTCATGCGGCTTCGGTCTTCTCTTGATACTGTGGGCTCGAATCCTTCCTTTGCGTCCAGGATTTTATAAAGTAGATCAGCTTTTGCAATATTGATTTTTTCTATGGCAGATACCCCTCCCTGCTTTTTTAACCAGCGCAGCGTAAGCATACAAACATAAATTGCAAAAACCGGTGGCGTATTTAGCATGGAACCCGCTTCGATATGCTGCCGGTAATCCATCATACCCGGCAGTTTACGGTTTACTTTGCCAAGAATATCTTTTCGAATAACAACCATATTCACACCGGCAGCGCCAATATTTTTTTGGGCACCGGCATAGATCAGGGCAAACCTGTTAAAGTCCGTTTCATGACTCAATATATCGCTGCTCATATCTGCCACCAGGGGGACATTTGTTTCCGGAATGATAAACATTTCCGTTCCTTCTATAGTGTTGTTGGTGGTAAAATGAAAATAGGCAGCCCCTGAAGGGATATTAAACCCCTTTGGAATATAAGTATAATTTTTATCCTTTGAAGACGCGACTACTTCCACATTTCCAAATAAACGGGCTTCCTTAATTGCTTTTGAACCCCATACTCCACAATCAAGGTAAGCAGCTGTTTGATTTTCATTCAGAAGATTCATGGGGACCTGGAAAAACTGTGTTGACGCACCACCATGAAGAAATAAGACTTCATGATCCGAATCCAGCTTCATGAGTTCTTTAGCCAGAAGAATAGTTTCATCCATTACGGATTGAAACAATGCAGTCCTGTGTCCGATTTCAAGAATAGAAAGTTCTGTATCCCGAAAATTTAAAATCCCTTTGGCAGCCTCTTCAAAAACTTCTTTCGGCAAAATACTGGGACCCGCGTTGAAATTGTGTATCATCTATTTGATCTTGGAAGCGCAATTTACAACATTTCGCTGGCTGTTGGTAGTTGGCTGTTGGCCGGATTTATAGTTTTTTTTCTAAATAATTGATATAACCATTTATAACTTTTAGAACCCTTTCCAATATGTCATTGACTTTATTATAAGATTCTTCACTTATTATTTTTATTGCGAATGCAATATTTAAAAGTGTTTCTACTTCATAGGCTGATCATCTTGAAATATATAAGAAATGAATTGTATCTTTTATAGAATTTCTTCCAAATCCTTCTGCTAAATTTGAAGGTATTGAAACTACTGCTCTATTAGTTTGCGAAATCAGTCCATAACGTTCTTCAGATGGATATAATTTTGTCAAAATATAAATCACTTTTACAATTTCGATTGATAATTTCCAGACATCTAATTTTTTATAATTTGACATAAAACGTTTTTATAATGCCTTTAAATAGATTTGATTCATTTTCCTGCCAACGGCTAACAGCCAACCGCCAACGATCAATTGCAATTCCTCCCCAAAATCTTCCCATTCTTCCATTCCAAATTCAGGCGCTGATATTCTTTTTCTTCGGAAATAAAAAGACTGTCATGCACCAGGTGGTCAAGAGGCGGCTGACCGGCATTCACCCATGCTGTATACCAGCAGGAAGCGACAGCAAAAATTGATTGCCGCATACGCCGTTCGATCATGTGGTTTAACCTGCTTTCAAAAAGAGTTGCATATTCCGTTGAATATTGCTTCACGATTTTTCCATTGCGCTCCTCGAATGCATATTTCTGTTCAGGATTTGTAAGCACGCTGATTTCTTTTTCGCAATGGAGAACAGTATCTGCTGCAACTGCACTTTCCAATATACGATCCCATATGAATGATGAAAGATTTGGAATATACATCGCTTTGCCTATGAAGAAATCCCATTCCGTCTCAGCAAATATTTCAGGAACCCGTGATTCCCAGAATGCGTGAATACCTTCCTGATGAGTCAGCTGCCCGTTATGATTTGAGCAGACATGCAACGGAACGTGTGCGTCAGCAATATAATGGCCCAGGTCCGCAGCAATTTTGAGGATGGCCTGTTTGTCTTTTTCACGGAAAGCTTTAGTAAGTCTTCCGACCATAATCTGAATCCACCAGGGCACTATTCCATAAGCCTGCAAACTATCAGCTGAAAATTTTAGTATGGCTGATTTATAATCACGGGGAACTTCCGGAAAGGGATATTGGCCATAATGATCAATATCTATAAAATGATGTGCACCCTCGCTGGCAATCATATACCGCCTTTTATCCGGATCTACTGCGTGTTCTGAAAGGAAGCCGATATTAGGTTTGAATAAAATCATCATTTGAGGTGGCAGGAGAAAAACTGCATGATAATTTATTTTTTCATGCATATAAAATCCCCAGCAGTAGGAGCGAAGTGATGTAAGGAGCAGAAAGATTAAGTAGTAAATCTTCTTCATAAAAGATGTTTATCTACTAATCGTTGGCCGTTGGCCGTTAGTCGCTGGTCGGCTCTATTAAGATATTCAAAATTAATTGTCCATTTCCAAATCTCCTATACCATTTATAGTATATAATATATCTAACTGCCAACGGCCAACTGCCAACTGCCAACGGGTCTTCTATTCATCAATATTTGTAACCCCGCCGGAAATGGCGAATTTCATCGCGTCGGTAGATGTGATGTCAGGAATTAGACGAACCCTATCTTTTTTTACAAAATACAAATGACCTGCAAATGCATATGATTGCGGGACATATACCGAAATATATTCCTGTAGGCCGAACTCTGCCAGTTCAGCATGTGTGATAAAACCTATTCGCCAGATATCCGTCGATTCGATACAAACCAGTACTGCCCTGTCGAATTTGCGTTTGTTGCCGGCAAAAGCCTCGAAGAAATCCTTGATGGTGCTGTAAATGATTTTAATGCCAGGTGTCTTCTCCAGTATATTATCGAATAGTTCTACCAGCTTACTCACGATAAAGGATGAAGAAACATATCCCACTATCAATACAATCACAATAACAAGGATAAATCCAATACCCGGAATATGCCTTGGCTCACCATTTTCATCCAGCGCAAGCTTTGGGAAAAGACGGTGAATGAAATTTGGAAGAATACTGTCAACCCAGTTAAACAATGAATAAACCGTCCAAAACGTAATCGTTATCGGTGCCAGAATAATCAGACCCTGTAAAAAATACTTGAACAGTTTACCCAATATGATCTGAAATTTCATAAACAGTGGTTTGACATCAAAAATAATCAAACATTCTGCCGAGCCCATGTTTAAAACACAGGTAGTAAGGCCATCCTGCCAGATTTATCACTAAAATCATCAAAAATATTGGCGGAAACTTTGGTTACATAAATAGTTTCCGTAGTTTTGTGCCTCTTTAGAAGATAAAAATGGAAAACAAAGAAAGAATACTGGAGAAAGCGCATGACCTGTTCATGCAGTATGGAATCAGGTCCATAACCATGGACGAAATCGCGGCCCAGCTTGGTATCAGCAAGAAAACCATCTATCAATTCTTCACTGATAAAGACACCATGGTTGAGGCCGTGGTAAATGAGTTAATAAATCAAAATGAAGAGGATTGCCGGGGTTTCAGTCTTACAGCTGAAAATGCGGTCCATGAAATTTTCATGGCTATGGATTTCACACAGGAAATGATGAAAGCCATGAATCCACAGATAATGTACGATCTGGAAAAACATCATCCTGTAGCTTTTAAGCGGCTTAAACAATATAAATATCAGTTTCTCTTTTCTACGATCAAAGAAAATCTGGAAAGGGGAGCCCGGGAGGATATTTACCGGACCGACCTCAACATCGACCTGACGACCCGCTACCGGATTGAATCAGCGTTTATGCCTTTCAACCAGGAAGCTTTCCCGCAAAATAAATACCCGATGAACCAGACCTGCCAGGAACTGGCCATCCTTTTTTTGCACAGTATCTGTAATCCAAAAGGGAAAAAACTAATTGAAAAATATTTGAATGAAAGACAAAAAAACTTTTCAAATGAGCAAAAGATTTCATCATAAATTTATTCTTACAGCGATCCTTACCTCCATGGTGATCGCTTTTGCAGGAGCGCAATCCATCCATGAACTCACGATCCAGGATGCACTGGATCTCGCCAAGAAAAACAATATCCAGATAAAAACAGCGCTCGCCAACCTGAATGTGCAGGAACAAACGAATAAACAACTAACAGCGGATGCATTGCCAACCATTTCGGCAGTCGGTACCTCCACAAATTATTTTCAGATACCTGTTATTGTGCTTGCGGCAAATTCCTTCGGACCAGGATTTCCACCAACTTCTCAGGCTGTTTCCCTAAATCAAAAATTCAATTTGACCGGTGGTGTTCAATTAAGTCAAAAACTTTTTGATGGAGCTGTTTTTGTCGGATTGAAAGCGAGAGCCACATCCCTGGACTATTATAGAAAAAATATTGACCTTACCATGGAGAATTTGTCTGTAAATGTTTACAAAACTTATTATTTACTGGTAGTAAGCAAAACACAATTCGAATTGCTGGATGCAAATATCGCCAGGGCGGCAAAATTATTACACGATACCAAAATAATGAATGAGAATGGTTTTGCAGAAAAACTGGATGTAGACAAAGCTGTTGTCCAGCTTGCCAATCTTCAGACATCCAAAGAAAATACACAGACAACTATTGTCAACGGATATCTGACACTTAAATATTTAATAGGAATTCCTGCTGCAGATTCCATAAATCTTGCTACCAATTTTGATGAAACGCAACTTAAAGGTGGTATTCCAATGGATCTTACTTATCGCTATGAAGACAGATACGATTATCAAAGTCTTCAGATTTCAAAACAGCTGAGCGATTTCGATGTCAAACGTTACCAGGCAGTTTATTATCCAACATTGAGCCTTAATGGCGCTTATCAGAAAAATGCACTCAATAATACATTTGATTTATTCAGTAAATCGAGTACCTGGTACAGCACTTCCTATTTTGGGTTTTCACTGAATGTACCCATATTCAGTGGCTTTTCGAAAGATGCCAATTTAAAAAAGGCGAGACTCCAATCTATACTGGTGAGTGATCAGATTGAGAACCTGAAACAGAGTATAGATGTCGAAGTGCGTACGGCCAGAAATAATTTTATAAATGCCATTAAAAATATGGATAACCAACGGGAAAATACCATCCTGGCGGAATCTGTTTACGATCAGACAAAGAAAAAATATGAATCAGGTCTTGCATCATCAACTGATCTGACCAATGCGCAGACTGACCTGATCCAGGCACAATCCAATTATATCAATGCACTCTATAATGCAGTGTTAGCAAAAGTGGATTATCTCAAAGCAATCGGTAAAATTTAATAACGACAAACAAACCAGAATATGAATAAGATATTTTTATCTGCCCTTTTCACAGGAACCATACTTTTAATGTCATGCGGTCAGGGCGGTGATCCTGTTACGAAGAAAAAAGCCGAACTGCAAAGCCTGAAAGACCAGCAGGTAGCCCTCGTAACTAAAATTCAAAAAGCTGAGAAAGAGCTGGCAGAAATAGATCCCTCGTCTGTAAAAAAGGAAAAAGAAAAACTGGTGGCTATTCAACCGGTGATGCCAATGGATTTTACACATTATATTGAACTGCAGGGAAAAATTGATGCATTGAATATTGCTTATGTAACACCGAGAAATGGTACGGGTGGACAGGTAAAAGACATTTATGTAAAGCAGGGCGACTTTGTAAAGAAGGGACAATTGTTACTCAAACTCGACGACGCTTTATTAATTCAGCAACTTGCAACAGCCAAACAACAACTGTCTTTTGCGCAGGATTTATATAATAGAAGGAAAAATCTCTGGGCGCAACAGATTGGTTCAGAAGTTGAATTGGTCACATCTAAAAATCAGGTGGATCAGGCGCAGAAACAGGTAGATTTTGTAAATAAACAAATTGAACTTACCAATGTGTATGCAGATATCAATGGTATTGCTGATAATGTAAATATTCGTCTGGGTGAGTTTTTCAGTGGGAATAACCAGATCCGCCTTGTAAATACTAATGAACTTAAAGCAGTTGCGCAGGTACCGGAAAATTATCTTGGTAAAGTCAAAGTGGGAAGTATTGTGAAAGTGGTTATCCCGGAACTCAATAATAAGTCTATCGATACAAAAATATCTGTAACAGGGAAAACAATCGATGCTACCAACAGGAGCTTTTATGTGGAAGCTAAACTTCCTTATGAAAAAGATTTCTATCCCAACCAGGTGGCACTTATTAAAATTCAGGATTATACTGCATCCAATGCCTTAACCATTCCGGTAAACAGCCTCCAGAATGATGAAAATGGAAAATACGTGATGGTAGCAGTGAAAGATGGCGAACGGCTGATTGCGAGCAAAAAATCCATTACTATCGGTATGATGTATTCAGACAGGGTCGAAGTCCTGAAAGGAGTCAAACAGGGTGATAATGTTATTACCGAAGGTTACCAGGGTCTGTATGATCAGCAACCTATAACCACGCAGATACAATGATTCAGAGAAGTTTCTATAATCATTCCAAATCGATTTTATGAGCACGCTGGAAAATTTTAAAGGGAAATTCAAGGAATTCAAACCCACGAGCTGGGCCATCAACAATAAAACATCCGTATATCTGCTGATCATTTTTGTGACCATCCTGGGTGTAAATAAATTCGTCACTACTCCAAAAGAACAATTTCCGGATATTGTTATTCCTACGATTTATGTGCAGACAACCTATGTTGGCAATTCTCCCAAGGATATTGAAAACCTCGTTACCCGTCCCATCGAAAAACAGATCAAGGGTATAACCGGAGCTAAGATTAATAAACTAACCAGCACTTCTGTCCAGGATTTTTCGGCCATTATTGTGGAATTCGAAACGGATGTTAAGACGGATGTAGCATTACAGAAAGTAAAAGATGCCGTTGACAAATCGAAAACCGATTTACCCACCGACCTGACATCCCAACCAAATGTTGTGGAAGTAAGTTTGTCTGATCAGCCAATCATGTATGTAAATGTGAGTGGTAATTACGACGGACAGCATCTGAAAAAATTTGCCGACGATCTGAAAGATAAACTTGAAGAGTTATCACAGATCAATCGCGTGGATGAAGTGGGTGCACCTGAACGCGAGTTCCAGATCAATGTGGACAATTACAAAATGCAGAGCTCCAATATTACATTCAATGATATTGCTACCGCGGTCGCCAATGAAAACCTGGATATATCCGGTGGTTTGCTGGAAGTCGGAAATATGAAAAGAACTCTTCAGTTAAAGGGTCAGTTCAAAACTGCTTCCGATATCGAACAGATAATAATAAGAAATACTTCTTCTGCTCCGATTTATCTCAAAGATATTGCCACTATTATTGATACAGTGAAGCAAAGCGAAAGTTATGCCCGTCTGGATGGCAAAAACGTTGTAACTCTAAACATCATAAAACGAAGCGGTGAAAACCTGATTGAAACATCTGACGAAGTAAAGCGTGTGGTTGCTGAAATGAAAGAAACCCAGTTTCCAAAAGATCTGGCTGTGGTAGTAACCGGAGATCAGAGCAGAACAACGAGAACCTCATTTAACGACCTGGTGAATTCCATCGTCATTGGTTTTGTTCTTGTTTTGGTGATCCTGATGTTTTTCATGGGTGTAACGAATGCATTTTTTGTCGCACTTTCTGTACCGCTAAGCATGTTTGTCGCTTTCATGTTTTTACCGGCGGCTGATATCATCATCGGGGGACATGTAACATTGAACTTCATTGTACTTTTTGCCCTTCTATTCGGGCTTGGGATTATAGTGGATGATGCAATCGTTGTTATTGAAAATACACACAGAATATTTACTGAAGGCAAGGGCAGGGTAACTTCAATCATAGCTGCGAAAGTAGCAGCCGGCGAAATTTTTATTCCTGTACTGGCTGGTACATTGACAACCCTGGCTCCTTTTTTCCCTTTATTATTCTGGCCGGGCCTGATTGGAAAGTTCATGATCTATTTACCTGTAATGTTAATTTTTACGCTCTCTGCATCACTGATTGTTGCCTTTATCATGAACCCGATTTTTGCAGTGGACTTTATGAACCATGCTGATGAAGGACATGCCGGCAGAAAATCCAGGGTTTTCAAAAATCCTCTTTTCTATACCTTTCTCGTACTGGGCATTTTCCTCGACTTATCACATTTCACCTTCGGGGGAAATCTCCTGATTTTTTTCAGTATACTCATGTTTCTGAATGCTTATCTGTTTACAGGAATGATCCATACTTTCCAGAACAGAAGTCTTCCCTGGATCATGAGCCACTATGAAAGGGGTTTGAGATGGGCATTAAAAAGCTGGCGACCAGTATGGTTGCTTATCGGCACTTTCTTATTACTTATATTCTCATTTGTGTTCCTGGGTATCCGTAAAGTGCCGGTTGTATTCTTTCCTAAGGGAGATCCGAATTTTATTTATGTATACCTCAAATTACCTGTTGGTACCAACGTGGACTATACTGATTCAGTTACGCACCAACTGGAGAACAGGGTGAATAAAGTATTGGGAATATCTGATGGAAAATTAAATCCTCTTGTTGAAAGCGTGATTTCTAATGTTGCCATTGGTGCCGGGAATCCGCAGAGCGGAGACCGTAGTACCAGGCCAGAACTTGGGCGTGTACAGGTATCTTTTGTAGAATTTGAAAAACGTCACGGAAGAGCTACAACGCCTATCCTGGATTCTATCCGGGCTGCATTAAAAGGAATTCCGGGAGCAGAAATTTCTGTAGATCAGGAACAGAACGGGCCTCCTACTGACCCCCCTATAAATATTGAAATTGCCAGTGATAATTTTGAAGATCTCACCGTCACGGCTTCTGCACTTAAAAATTATCTCGATTCCATTCAAACACCCGGAGTGGAAGAATTAAAAATGGATGTGGATCTGACCAATCCTGAAATAACACTTACAATCGACCGCCAGCGCGCCATGATTGAAGGAGTGAGCACGGCACAGATTGGCCAGCAGATACGCACTGCTTTATTCGGAAGGGAACTCTCCAAGATCAAAGACAATAAAGAAGAATATAAAATTCAGCTGCGTAATACAGAAGTTCAACGAAGAAATCTTACGGATCTGCTGAACATGAAGATTTTTTTCCGGGAACCGACAGGAACTATCAAATCGATCCCCATTACTAATCTCGTTAAAATCGATTTCACCAGCACATATGGAAGTATCAAACGTAAATCTTTAAAAAGAGTTATAACGCTTTACTCAAATGTACTTACAGGTTATACCCCTCCTGCAGTAAATGCCGAGCTGAAAGATGCAATAGATAATTTCCAGAATAAAGCAGATGATGTTACCATCACCCAAACGGGTGAAGGAAAACAACAACAGGAAACTGTTTCATTCCTTGGTTCTGCACTCCTTATGGCATTGATGCTGATACTTTTCATTCTGGTGTTACAGTTTAATTCTATCAGTAAACCGGTTATCATTCTGACAGAAATAATATTTAGTATAATAGGTGTGTTGCTTGGGTTTGCATTTACAGGGATGACGATATCCGCAGTAATGACTGGATTGGGTATTGTTGGACTCGCAGGTATTGTTGTAAAGAATGGAATTCTCGTGATCGAATTCGCAGATGTACTTCGTGAGCGTGGAATGAAAACCCGTGAAGCTCTTATTCAGGCGGGCAAAACCAGGATCATACCTGTATTGTTAACCGCGCTGGCTGCCATACTCGCCCTGATTCCTTTGGCGATTGGATTCAATATTGATTTTGTAAAATTATTCGCCGAATTGAATCCACATATATTTTTCGGAGGTGATAGTGCTGTGTTCTGGAAACCATTATCCTGGACCATCATCTTCGGACTGGCCTTCGCATTCTTTATGACGCTTTTCATTCTTCCGAGCATGTACCTGATTGCTGAAAGATTGAAACGTCCCATGCGGAGGTATTTCGGTGGAAAATGGATATCCATGATGGGGATTCCTCCATTTACGTTAATATTTATAATCATTTTGATTCCGGTAACACTGGTAAGGCACGCAATAGAAAAAGCCAGAAGGGAAAGGAAATTCGCAGGCAAGAACGTGAGCGCCACCTGGATAGGATCCTGGTTTTAAAATATAGCCTCGTTATACAAGTCAGGTATTTTACCTGCGATTTGCCAGTTTTGCAAGCAGGCGAAGGATTTCCAGATAGAGCCATACAAGGGTAACCAGCAATCCGAAAGCACCATACCATTCCATATATTTTGGTGCGCCTGCAGCTACACCTTTCTCAATCATATCAAAATCCAGCAGCAGGTTCATCGAGGCGATAACAACTACAACTAAAGAAAAGCCAATGCCGAGAGCAGATCCTTCATTAATGAAACCAATATTTATATGGAAAAAGCCCAGAACGATTGACAATAAATAAAAGATAGCAATGCCGGCTGTTGCTGTAAAAATAATAGACCTTAATTTATCTGTCACTTTGATAATCCTGAAACGATATAATACATACATCGCGATCACGACTCCAAAGGTTAACAGTACGGCCTGAGTTACAATGCCCGGTGCTGTTTTTGCAAATACATTATTATAAGTTGCGGAAATACCACCAAGTACAACACCTTCGAATAATGCATAAACGGGGGTAACGTAAGCTGCCCATTCTTTTTTAAATATTACAACCATTGCAGTGATAAAACCCAGGATTGCTGCACCAAACACATAGGGCATTACATTTACCCCATCATAAAATGCTTTCCATGTCAATGAAGCAGATGCCATAACGAGTAAAAACAAGAGAAAAAACTTATTGAGCGTACCTGTTTCAGTCATGGTGCCCGAACCAGGCAGGGTTACTGTATTTTCGAAAACATTCATCGCAGGATTACCCGATTTGAAAATAGCCATATTTTTATTTGTTTAGGACTTGCAATTTACTAAAAAGAACATGTAATGTAAAGAGGTCAGATATGCTTTCCATGCTTAATACAACTTTAACAAAACTGAGCGGATTTCTGTGAACTTTGTCCATGGAATGAAGTGGTTAGCTCCCGGAATCATTGTTTCTTCCACAATGGGGGCATTAACCAACAGTCTCTTACCATAATCTACATTCCCGGGCGGAACCCATGTATCCATTGTACCATGGATAAAATGGACAGAGCAGTGAATTTTAGAGAAATCTTTTTCGAGTTGCACAAGATCTTTTTTCAAATACCATAATTCTTCGTTGGAAGGTCGCATGGCACCCGGAACAAAATAATTCAAAGGGGTATTAAAAAGCCAGGGCCTCCATTTCTCAGGTTTTTCTTCTCCCGGATCAATAGATCCTGAGATAACTACCAGGCCTGAAAATATCTTTGGATTGTCCGCAGCAAGTTTGATAACCAAAGGGCCTCCTAAAGAATGACCTGCGAGAAACATACGTTTGTTATTTGCAAGTAAAGGGAAAAGCTTACTAATCCAAAACGATTGCACATCAAGATGTTGCGGCTGACCATAATCACTATATCCAAAACCCGGACGGTCAACTGAAACCATCCTGAATTTTTTCAATAATAAAGAATCCTTCATATAATCTTCAAAAGCGGTCCAGCTTCCGGGAGATCCGTGAATAAAAAAAATTGTCGGAAGTGAATCATTTCCTGTAAGAGCATAGTGAATATGCCGGCCTTCTACTTTTAGTGTTGCGGTCCTGAGTTCAACCTGATCTTTTGCAAATTCAGCTGTTTCATCTGCATCCGATTTCCGGAAGCTCATACAACTTTGTGCAAGAAGAATCCAGCTCAACAGGAACAGACCTGAAAGCAGGAACAATTTCTTCTTAAAGCCTCTCATGAAATATTATTTCTTTCTTGGCGGACCTTGTGGTGGTTTGTTGTTAGGTTTGTTATTTGGTCTGTTATTCGGCCTGTTATCGTTTCTACGCTGTTGCGGCGGTCCCGGTTGGTTATGTCTTTTTTTGCGATCAGCATTATCCAGTGTTTTCAAACTGAACTGGCCTGTAAGATCAACATTTACCAATTCTTCTTTTGGTTTTCCGTTTACTTCTACCGCGCCCAGCTCATCTGGAATGATATTCTGCTGATTTAGTTTTTTAATCTGTTTAACCCTTTCAATTAAGAGTGGGTATTGCTTATTGCTGTCTGGCAATACATACCACATCAGATTTTTAAAAATATCTTTTTTAATCAGCAGGGCTGTTCCTTTCGCAACCTGCAATGTATCTGCATTTTCCGGAAACTGTTGCAGTGCGTCCAGATATGTATCGAGTTCATAGTTCAAACAGCATTTCAAGCGGCCGCACTGTCCACTGAGTTTACTTTGATTGATGGAAAGATTCTGATATCGGGCGGCAGTTGTATTGACCGATTTAAAATCTGTTAGCCATGTTGAGCAACAGAGTTCACGCCCGCAACTACCAATGCCCCCAACTTTTCCAGCTTCCTGTCTCGCTCCGATCTGACGCATTTCAACTTTCACACGGAATTCAGATGCGAATATTTTGATGAGTTCACGGAAATCTACCCGGTCGTCAGCAATATAATAGAATGTGGCCTTGCGACCATCAGCCTGAATTTCTACCTGTGACACTTTCATATCCAGCTTCAGCTGACGCGAAATAGCGCGTGAACGGATAACAGCCTCCTTTTCACGGGCTTTATTTTGTTTTAGCAGATCCAGGTCACGGTCTGTGGAACGCCGAAGTACTTTTTTCATTTCGGCATGAAATTCATCTACACTTTTTTTCTTCATTTGTATCCTGACCAATTCTCCGGTCAGACTTACCGTACCAACATCAAAGCCACTTACTCCTTCCACACTTACAATCTCTCCCTTTTCGAAGATTTGTGTTGTTGTATTCCGAAAAAAATCCTTTCTGCTACCCTGATTAAAGCTTATTTCCATCACCCTGCATTCAGAAGTTGGATCGTGTATTGGTAGATTTGATAGCCAGTCATATACATTCATCCTGTTGCAACTCCCTGTACCACAGCTCCCGTGACTTTGGCATCCGCCTGGCTTGCTGCCGGTGGTACCACAATTAGAACATCCCATATATTTTTATAAATTAACAAGCAAGTTGACAAATATACTAAGTTCCTATGTCACCACCGCCTCTTCCCTGGTCGACAGTATATGATAGAGACGTATGGTAAGCGCATGAAAAAGCATTTTTGCATGCGCATTCCTTTCAATAAAATAAATCGATTTATTGAGTTCCTTTACGATAGCCTGTTGTGCGGACAAATCTGCGGTCTTATTCAGTCTTATGGCAAAATCTTTTTCTGATTCTGCCATATCTGTAAGTACCCCTTCAGACATCCGCAGCCGAATGGCTTGTTCCAGCAGGTGACCAAAATACTGTAAAAATTGTTTCTGCTTTTCACGTCCCGATTTGCTAATTTCTTCCACCCATTTTACCTGTGCTATTGGTCCTGTTTTCAAAACTGCGTTCAGCCATTCCCGCAATAATCCCTGCCAGTCATCCTGACCGTGTTGTAACTGCCTCAGGGCTTCGCGGTAGTTCTGTTCATTAACGGCCGCAAGCTGCCTCGCCTGCTCTGGTGATACTCCTGCGCGTTCAATCAATGCTTCCTTGATGTCAGAAACAGATGGCCGCGGCAGGCGTATAATCTGAACCCGTGAAAGTATTGTAGGAAGGATCTGAGCTTCATTTTCGGTCACCAAAATGAAGAGGGTATCAGGTGGTGGTTCTTCAATCAGTTTCAATAATTTATTTCCTTCATTGCCCAGATATTCCGGCATCCACATGATGAGGATCTTGTATCCGCTTTCAAAACTCTTAAGGCTGAGTTTACGATTGATCTCATTACATTCATGAGCCGAAATATTCCCCTGTTTATTATCTGCCTGTATGAATTGAAGCCAGTCAAAAATGGCTCCATAGGGAAACTGTGAAATGAATTCACGCCATTCAGATATAAAATCTGCGCTTACGGGCTTGTCTCCTGATTTGCGCGAAATTACCGGATATACATAATGAATATCCGGATGAATCATCTGGGCCGCTTTCACACAGGAAGGGCAAATATTACAGCTTTCAAGAGGAAAATTATTTTTTGAATTTTCTTCTGAAACGCGTTCGCACACCATGAATTGCGAAAATGCTAAAGCCAATGGCATGCCTCCTGCACCTTCCGGTGCATTCAACAACAGCGCATGACTTAACCTGTTATGCTCAACCAGGTTGCGAAGCTTTGCTTTTATTTCCTGCTGACCAATAACCTGACTGAATAACATCCGGCTGGTCTTTATTAATTGAGGTGAGAAGTGATCTCATCACTCATAGGAGTAACCTTACTGTTATAAACACCAATAAGTTTTCCGTTTTCATCAATCAGGAATTTGGTAAAATTCCATTTGATTACCGGAGCCGGTGTCCCAAGTTTTATGGCTTCATCTGTCAGATATTTAAAAAGTGGGGATGTATTTTCTCCTACTACATCTGATTTCGCAGCAAGCGGAAAGGTTACCCCATAATTCTTCTGGCAGAATTCTTTGATTTCAGTATTTGTACCTGGTTCCTGTCCACCGAAATCGTTTGCCGGAAAACCCACAATTACGAGCTTGTCTTTATACTTTTCATATAATTTTTGAAGGTCAGCATACTGTGGAGTAAATCCGCATTTCGATGCAGTATTTACAATAAGTAATTTCTTCCCTTTATATGCAGACAAATCAATGGTTCCACCATCCAGAGCAGGCACTTTGAAATCATACACACTTACACTGCTATGAATCATAAATAAAATTGGGATGAACAATAATCTTAACATGGTATATTTTTTTATTTTATAATCAATGTTACACTATCAAAGTTAAAGAGAAATGAATAAGAATTACTGCCGCTCATAACAACCAAGATCGGGAAGATTTACTGGTCTTGGATTGCCATCCAGGTCAATGGTAATGCCCAGGTTAGAGCCATGATCCACCGCCGGTGAAGTTGATTCTACATGAAAATCAAATGTATTTCCAGGAAAGCCAGTAGCAAGAAATTGGGGATCGGTATTTAGCCATAATGCATTACTGTCAATATTGGAAGGATAATTTTGCTGTTTCAGAATAGAATGGTCTAGCAAAACTTTAAATACTGTATTTCCCTGCATGGAAATAGATGCTTCATCCGTTATACTCTGACTTCCCCAGAAAATGCAATCTAAAAAGCCGGCGTTCAGATCACCTGTCTGGGTTCCATCAGAGCTGGCATTGGAAACCGTAAGCACGGGTTGCTGATGTGTTAGCAAGTCTGTTGAATAAGATGCAACCGTACAAAATTCAAATCGATAAGCGCCCCCTAAACTGATTACGATATTTTGTCCACAATTGCTGATCTGGCAATTAATAGCAGTTATACTGGATTGAATACCCAGTACCCCTTCAGCAAGTGAATTGTTTATGGTACACTGATTCAGGGAAAGTTTTGGATTCATATCACCGCTGGGTCCTTCTGCAACGAGGCTATGATATCCGTTCTGGAAATTGGCAAAGTTCAGCACATTATCCCTGCTTGCACTCCTGAAATAGATTCCAGGCCATGAACCGGGGTAAGTTGCGTAAGGTTGATCAAGGCGATCGCCGGTAAAATAGACCCGCTGACTTGCTGCGGTATCTCCCATTACTTTAAGACTGCCATCTATATAAATCGGTGCGTCTGCATGCATATATATATGAACGCCTGCCTGGATGTTGAGGGTTGCGTTGCTGTCGATCGTCAGACCGCCCAAGATAACATAAGGCAAATCATTTGGCCACGTGGTATTCCCCTGAATGATCGCATTTTTTAAGAAATGTGCATTCTGACCCCAGGCATTCAACTGTATATATTGCTCTATGCCATTGTAACTGATTCTGATACTATCCTGCAATAAAAAGGGCGTGGGCTTGGTTCCCGATGGTATAAGTACGGTTACAAAAATATAAAGGCTGTCATTGGCCTGGATATTCAGATTGGAGGCACTCGGTCCGGGTGTTCCATCAATATTAATGACGAAAGGAGAGCTGTTGCCTCCTGTCAGAGCTATAGATGAAATTCCGACACTGTGATTGTTATTATTAATCAACTTAACCTGTTGGGTAACAGAGCCTGTGGTCGTAAAAACTGTATCGAAACTCAGGGTATCCCGGGAAAGAAAAAGAAGGACACTTCCATTCAGATTTGATTGCTTTTGGCAGGAAACAAGCGCTAAAACGGCTAATATGCAAAAAAGCAGATTCTTAATCATTCGGACAAAAATAGTAATAATAAGACGTAGGCTGTTGGCCGTTGGTGGCTGGCTGGTTCAGATAAATCAACCGGTCAACTATCAATGGTCAACTGCCAACGACCTAAGCCGACACCGTATGCGCCAAACAAGCTATACTAATCCTGACTCCCGGAATACTAAGTAAAACCCTGGCACATGCCTCGAGACTGGCACCGGTCGTTATAACGTCATCCACGAGCAAGATATGCTTACCGTAAATTTTTTGTGGATTACGTATTTCAAAAGTCGATTCCATATTTTTCCAGCGCTGAATCCTGCTTTTATGAGTCTGTGTTTCTGTTTTTTTCACTCGTATAATTGCATCCTCAATAACAGGAATTTTTATCCGTTGCGACAAACCAAAAGCGATCAGCCCCGCCTGGTTATATCCTCTCTTTTTTTCTCTTGCAGAAAACAAAGGCAATGGAATTATGATTTCGCATTTACTGAATCGACATGAATGAATTAAAGTTTCACCCATTCGATGACCGAAATAAATGCCGATTTCTTTTTTGCTTTTATATTTAAGCAGATGAAGACTATGTTGTACTGCGGAACCTGTAGTGAAATATAAATGGGCTGCTGCCGCTTCTATCACGACCCTGCCCCAGAAAATTTTTTCAATCGGATTTGAAGGGAAATATTCAAAACAGGTCAGGGGCATGGCAGCCTGACAATAAATACAAAATAATATATTTTCTGCAAGAAGATCTGTACCACATCCGCAACAGGTATATGGGAAAAAAATATGTATGAGTGATTTGAAAATGGTAATCCGCGATCTCATTTTAAAGATTGCCCTAATCGCAGAACCCTAGAATAAATATTTATATACTTCTTCAACTTTTCCCATCAATTTTACCTCTATCTGATGAGATTGATTTTTTAAACCTTTCTGATTGTATTTGGATACAAGTATTTTACTGAATCCTAATTTTTCAGCTTCTGCAATTCGTTGTCCGATCCGGTTTACTGCACGGATCTCTCCATTCAACCCTACCTCACCGGCATAACAGATATCTGATGATAGTGGAATATCCTCAAAAGAACTTAACAATGCACATAAAACAGCAAGATCGATGGAAGGATCCTCAACTTTCAACCCACCGGCAATATTCAAAAAAACATCTTTAACTCCAAAGTGAAACCCTCCTCTTTTTTCCAGAACTGCCAGAAGTAGCTGCAGGCGCCGCAGATCAAAACCACTTACGGTTCTCTGCGGTGTGCCATATACAGATGAAGTAACGAGGGCCTGCACCTCAATCAACAGAGGCCTTTGCCCTTCTATACTTGCGGCGATTGCACTGCCACTGAGTTGTTCTTCTTTTTGTGTTATCAGGATCTCACTGGGATTGTTGACCTCCTGCATTCCTTCATCTGTCATTTCATAAATCCCAAGTTCTGCTGTACTCCCAAAACGATTTTTTAAAGTGCGAAGTATACGGTATGTATAATGCCTGTCGCCTTCAAATTGCAGTACTGTATCCACCATGTGTTCTAGTATTTTCGGACCAGCAATATTTCCGTCTTTGGTAATATGCCCAATCAGAAAAACAGGAGTTCCCGTTTCCTTAGCGAAGCGTTGAAATTCCGCAGCGCATTCGCGTATCTGTGAAACAGTACCTGGTGTTGAATCGATATATGATGATTGTAATGTTTGAATTGAGTCAACAATAACAACCTGTGGTTTTAATTTTTTTATTTCCTGGAAAATGGACTGTGTTGAAGTTTCTGTTAAGAGGTAAAAATTTTCCTGGTTACTCATGAGTTGATGGTTCCTCACTTTTAACCTGTCTGCCCGCATGCGAATTTGTTGTTCACTTTCCTCACCGCTGATATAAAGTGTAATAATATTCTTTAACATCAATCCGATCTGAAGAAATAAAGTACTTTTTCCAATGCCTGGTTCTCCGGCAACAAGAATTAAACTTCCAGTTACAATTCCACCTCCTAACACGCGGTTAAGTTCTGTATCTGGTGTTATAATTCTTTTTTCTTCACCGCTGATAACTTCATGAATTGAAATCGTTTTGATTTCTTTTTTATCGGAGATTTTTTTCCATCCGGATTCTACCAGTCTATCATCTTTATTGATAACTTCTTCAGTGAAAGTATTCCATTGTTCGCAGGAAGGACATTTACCAAGCCATTTTGCACTTTCATAGCCGCAATTATTACAGAAGAAAGCGGTTTTGATTTTACTCATCATTAAAGATAATGGCTCTGAAGGCAGAAAAGTAAAAAGGCCAGCTACCAGAGCTGACCTTTTACTTACTAACCCATTAAATTCTTCCACTAAATTACAAAATCAGGTCACATAACAAAATAAATTTTTCTTCCTGTGAATAACTTTAATAATAAAAATGAAACTTGCATTTATTTTAAAAATTACCTATAATTGATTGATTAATAATTACTTAACATAGTATTTTTTCTTGGAGTTTCTAGTTAAAGTCCTGAAAATGAGCCCTGGAAATGTTTAGAAAACTTCCTGTTTCATATACATGAAAATACTTAGGTTAAATAGATAATATTATAATTATATATAATGTGTTTTGGATAAAAAACTGTCCGGAAAGGGTGTTATAATTTGATTTCTTCCTCCTGTTTATCGAAGAAATGGAACTCGGTCATGTGGTAATTATTATTTTCCCTGACCTTGATAGCGCGTTTATATTTTCTGCGCCATTTCCATTTTTTACTGGAGAACCAGCCACCTTTGGTGAGGTAGGCATACATGATTGGGTGAACCATGAGGATGAGGTCCTTATGCTGATGATTTAATAGGTAGCTGAGGTTTTTCTCAATTTCGTCTTCAAGAATAAGAGCAGATGAGATTTTACCGGTTCCGTTACACGTTGGGCAGATTTCCTGGGTATTAATAGTAATCTCAGGCTTCATACGCTGCCTGGTGATCTGCATGAGTCCAAATTTGGAAATAGGCAGTACAGCATGCTTTGCACGGTCGGTGCGCATAAAAGACTCCATAGCTTCCACAAGCTTCCGCTTATTATCGGGAAGCTTCATATCTATAAAATCCGCCACAATAATACCTCCCAGGTCGCGGAGTCTTAGCTGGCGCGCAATTTCTTCTGCTGCCTCCAGATTGGTTTCCAATGCATTTTGTTCCTGGTTATTGCTGACACTTTTATATCCGCTGTTTACATCTATTACGTGCAGGGCTTCAGTATGCTCAACAATCAGATAAGCTCCACTGGGCAGGTTTACAGTTTTGCCAAATGCAGCTTTTACCTGTTTTGTTATACCGAAATGATCGAAAATAGGTGAACCATTATTGTAATAAGAAATGATATCTATTTTGTCCGCGGCAATCCGTTGTATATATGTCTTGGTATCGTTAAAAAGATTGCGGTCGTTTACTACTATTTTATTAAAATCTTCATTCAGAAGATCCCGCAACATACTGGTGGTTTTGGTTTGTTCGCTTAAAATTTTAGCAGGAGCAACAGCACCTATAAGGTTATGCTGAATTAGTTTCCATGTGGCGACAAGGTCAGTTAAATCCTCATGTAGCTCAGCTGTATTCTTACCCTCAGCTGCAGTGCGTACGATCACACCAAAATTTTTTGGCTTAATGGCTTCAACAATTTTCTGAAGCCTTTTTCTTTCATCCGAAGAATGAATTTTTCGTGATACAGCAACGATATCATTGAATGGTGTAATAACGACAAAACGACCAGGCAGTGATATCTCACAACTCAGGCGCGGACCTTTAGCAGCAATGGGCTCTTTCAGAATCTGAACAAGAATATTGGGTTTGCCACTGAGTACTTCATTAATCTTTCCGGTTTTTACAATTTCAGGTTCAACTACAAAAGATCCAAAATCAAATTCATTGTCTTTAGTTGCAAGCATACTTTGCTGTGTAAATTTCAGCAAAGAGCGGGCGTAGGGACTCAGGTCAGTATAATGAAGGAATGCGTCTTTTTCGAAACCCACATCAACGAATGCAGCATTCAGGCCCGGGATTAATTTTTTTACCTTTCCAAGGTATAAATCTCCTACTGCAAAACTGGCATCAGTTTTTTCATGGTGTAATTCCACCAGCTTTTTATCTTCCAGCAGGGCTATTTCAACTCCCTGAGGGGCTGCATTAATGATCAGTTCCTTATTCAATGTAGAGTAACATTTACTGCCTGGCCGGTACACACAAGAAGGAATCGAAATGCTGAAGGGGATTTAGTTAACCGCTTCACGGATGCAAGCAAGCATTGTAAGCGTTAGCATATAAATGTTTTCAGCAGTACAGGGCCGGAGGGTTATCCGGCCGGAGTGCGTTTATTTATTCTTTTTCTTATGACGATTTTTACGCAATCTTTTCTTTCTTTTATGGGTTGCAATTTTATGTCGCTTCCTTTTTTTACCACAAGGCATCGATAATTCCTTTTTAGTTTACTAATAATTTCTGTCTTTGCTCCTTTGAGCTTTTATTTTAGAGATCCTAACCTCTCATTGATCGCAGCGATCAGTTCATGGTTATTGGTCAGTTTTTTTGCAGCTGTGTACCAGGTTTTTGCCGATGCATTGTCACCAGTTCTTTCATAAGCTTCGGCAAGACTTAATACGGCTTCCAGGTTTCCAGGGTCATAATGAACCACTTTCAGAAGTCTTTGTATCGCCTTATCATATTGTCCCGATTCAATTCCTCCCAATCCCAACATAAGTTGGGCATACATGTTGAGCGAATCTCTTCTGGTCACTTCCAGTATAGCCTGGATTCCCTTCATCACATCTCCCGGCCTTTCCCCCGTACTTCCGAAAATATATGTAGCTCCCAATCCGATTTTTATAGAATCATTGTCAGGGTTCAGCTTTCCGGCCCTTTCAAAAAGGCCCCGGCTTTCATTCGCCATCCAGTTTTTTAATTCCGGATTATCCTGACCTCTTAGGTTGTTCAAAAATAATTGGGCTGCAAAAGTGAGACTTTTTTCAGAATTTTCCAATTCTGCAGCTTCCGCAGTATAATATGCCGAAGGTAGAAAGCCGTTTTCAACGGAATCCTTCCAGAAATTTGCAAGCTGACGGAAGACTGCAATCTGTTGATTTTTAACATCTCCTCTTACCACAGCGCTTTCAAGTCTGTTTACATAAGCCAGAGCTTCAGGACTGAGTTTTGTTTTACTTGTGTTGAGAATCGTCTTGATATCAAGGGATTGCCCCTCATTTTGAGAAGGTACTGCAGTTTTTTTTAGAGGAGGAACTGTATTTCCGAAAAAATAAAAAATGACAAGAATAATAATTCCGGATGCGGCTACAATGGCTTGCTGTTTCTTCACGTAGGGCTTTTATCCGGCAAAATTACATCTCTTCATCAGGGTTTGGTTGATTATCCTGAATAGATTGAAGTTTTTTGACTTCAGCAACAAATTCCTTGGCTGGTTTGAATGAAGGAATAAAATGTTCAGGAATGTGGACAGCAATATTTTTTTTGATATTACGTCCGATTTTAGCCGCTCTTTTTTTTGTGATAAAACTGCCAAACCCCCGTATATAAATATTCTCTCCTTTTGCAAGCGTGTCTTTCACTTCTTTAAACATGGTCTCTAACGTAACCAGTACGTCTACCTTAGGTATACCTGTTTTATCCGAAATTTGATTAACGAGGTCTGCCTTTCTCATGGCGGAATTGTTTTATAAGTTTCTGATTTTAAATATATAACAAAAAAATTAATCCACAACAAATTGTAAAAAATTGAGGGATTCGATTTTTGATGTAATTATATAAATCATTGCATTTCAATAGATTATAAAATATTGATTACCAATGATATAATATATCGTCGAGCATTCTTTATTTTGGGTAATAATGCCAAAGGATTTTACAAATAAATTACTTGAATGGAACAGGAATCAAAATAATCGTTCCATGCCATGGAAGGGAGAATCAGATCCATACAGAATTTGGTTGAGTGAAATTATTCTCCAGCAGACGAGAGTGGAACAGGGGACTGCTTATTATAAAAAATTTATTTCCTTTTTTCCAACTATCGTGGATCTTGCGAATGCCTCTGAAAAAGATATCTTCAAAAACTGGGAAGGTTTGGGTTATTATACCCGATGCAGGAATCTGATTGCAACGGCCAGAATAATTGCATTTGAATATGGAGGCCTTTTCCCATCTGCATATCCGGAAATTCTTGCGCTACCCGGGATCGGTCAGTATACCGCAGCGGCCATATCCTCATTTGCATTTGGTTTGCCTTATGCCGTAATTGATGGAAATGTTGAAAGGATAATCGCCAGATATTTTGGAATCAGCACACCTGTTGGATCTGCGGCAGGTAAGAAAGAATATATCAGGATAGCTGCAGATCTGCTCGATATAAAAAATCCTGCGGTTTATAATCAGGCCATAATGGATTTTGGTGCAACAATTTGTAAACCTCAGAACCCTCTTTGCGTTCATTGCATTCAGGCAAGAGACTGTTATGCATTTCAAAAGGGAATGATCAATAAGTTTCCTTTGAAAAAGCCCTCCCTTAAGCGAAAGAAAAGATGGCTGTACTATTTCATTGTGAATGCAGGAAAAGATAAAATATGGATACGTGAAAGAACTGAAAAAGATATATGGCAAAACCTCTATGAATTTATTTTATGGGAGACTGGGAAAATAATACCTCAGGATAAAGTTCATAAGACTTCTTTTTTTCGGGATAATTTTGGAAAACGGGGATTCTGTATCCGTCATATTTCTGAGGCTTTTAGCCAAACGCTTACTCATCAATCCATTACAGGTCTTTTTGTACATCTGAATAAACCTCTTGATAAAGTACCGGGTTACCAATCGGTTTCAAAAGAAAGTCTCATGGAATACCCCTTTCCAAAAATTATATCAGACTATATTAAAAATTCACCTTTTCTCTGATCTGTGGTAAAGGATTTGATACTATAGCAATGGAAATTCCAGTACCGGAAAAATTCCCTGAAGAAAGAACGTGAACATTTTAATCATTAAATTATGAGGGGTGTTAACAGAGTAATGCTTATTGGCAACCTGGGCAAAGACCCGGATGTTCAATATTTGGAAGGAAATATAGGTGTGGCAAAATTTTCTCTGGCCACTACTGAAACTTTTAAAGACCGGACAGGAAAACTTATTTCTCAAACAGAGTGGCATACAGTGGTTTTATGGCGCGGCCTTGCTGAACTGGCGCAGAAATATCTTCACAAAGGGAGTCTTGTTTATATTGAAGGCAGATTGCGCACCCGAAGCTGGGAGGATAAGGATGGTAACAAAAAATTTGCTACAGAAGTCGTAGGGGATAATCTCATCATGCTGGATAAAAAAATAGAAGGCAGCCATTCCACCATTTCTCCCCAGGAAGGAATGGAGGGTTTAAATGGGTCAGATTCTGCAACTGTTGGAGAACCTTCCCCGGATCTACCTTTTTAAAGCCGAATAGACAAGTTTTATTAAATTTACAATCCCGTATATGGAAGCATAACCGCTTTTCTTGCGTCAATAAAGATTTTTAACGAAACCAAACAATTTTGGATCACCCTTACAACATGTCATCGGTCAGTGGGCATGCAGGTCTTCTTTTATTCATTAATGCACAGGCTACAACCATTCTTGTTATCCTGATCCTTTTTTTTCTCGTTATGTCTTTTATTGTTTCGGGATCAAGAATAGCTTTTTTTTCTTTGAGCGATAAGGAAATCAATATCCTGAAAACAAAACAGGATAGCTCCTGGAGAAGAATTGTTAATCTTCTGGAAGAACCCAAAGCTCTGCTCGCTTCCCTGTTAATCGCTAATATTTTGCTCAATATTGGAATTATTATTCTTTCAAATTTTCTGATTGATCAGGTGATTTCCTTTAAACAGGATTATTGGTTTTTCGAATTCATGATGAAAGTGGTAATGGTGAGTTTTGTATTGATCCTTTTTGGTGAAGTAATGCCAAAAGTCTGGGCCAGTCAGAATACACTCCAGTTTGCGTTTTATACTTCAGGGGTTACGGAAGTCATTCATCTGCTTTTCAGAAGACTTGGAATCCTGCTGGCTTATCAATCGGAAAAACTTGAAAGGCTATTTGGCAGTCAGCGTTCTGCTGCCAACAGTCTTGAAGAGTTGGATCATGCCATTGATAACGATACTACCGAAGAAGAAAAAAATATCTTAAAAGGAATTATAAAGTTTGGAAATATTACCGTTAAACAAATCATGAAAACACGTCTGGATGTAAGTGGAATCGAAGACCAACTGAATTTCGGGCAATTGAAACGGAAAATTGAAGAGCTTCATTATTCACGTCTGCCGGTTTATAAAAAGAGCCTGGATGATATTACTGGCATGATTCATACGAAAGATCTGATACCTTTCCTGAACGAATCTGATGAATTTGAATGGCACAGTCAGCTCCGTTCACCTCATTTTGTTCACGAACATAAAATGATTAAGGATTTGTTACAGGAATTTCAATCGAGCCGCATTCATTTTGCCATCGTAGTAGATGAATTCGGAGGTACCAGCGGTATAGTAACACTGGAAGATATCATGGAAGAAGTAATCGGGGATATCAAGGATGAATTTGATGAGGATGAGGGATCAGCAGCAAAACAGGAAGACGGTTCATATATATTCGAGGGAAGGACAATGATCAACGATGTATGTAAAACCATGAACCTGCCGGTCGACACTTTTGACAATGTAAAGGGAGATTCGGATTCCCTTGCCGGACTCATCCTTGAACTTGCTGGTGAGATACCTAAAATAAATGATATTATTATCTGTGGTGATTTTGAATTTACGATCCTGGAGGCTGACAGCAGCCGGATTAAAAAAGTAAAAGTTCGTATTAAACAATAAAAACGTAGAGCTTGTACCGTATAACACCCAGATTTTTTACTTTTTACCTTTTATTTTTTATTTTATTTTCATGTAACAGTGTCTATTCCCCCAAACCACGGGGATATTTCAGAATCGATTTTCCGGCTCATGCTTATCAGGCATTTGATCGTCCGGAATTTCCCTATTCATTTGAATACCCGGTTTATGGAAACATCATCAGGGATACAGCATTTTTTGGAGACAAACCAGAAAATCCCTACTGGATAAATGTTGATTTCCCCAGGTTTCATGCGAGAATTTATATAAGCTACAAAGAGGTGAATGGTAATTTTGACAAACTTCGCGAAGATGCATATAAAATGACTTACAAGCATACTTATAAAGCGAGTTCTATTGAAGATTCACTTATCAGTACACCCCTTGGTGTTCACGGTATATTTTTTAATGTGGGCGGAAATGCTGCCACTTCCAAACAGTTTTTCGTAAGCGATTCAACAAGACATTTTCTACGGGGAGCTTTATACTTCGATACAACCCCGAATTCTGATTCCTTAGGTATTGTTAATAATTTTCTGGAGGAAGATATGTTTCATCTTATCAATACTTTGAAGTGGAAAAACTGATACAGAATACTTTCTGATATGCTATCTTAGCCTGATTTTCAAACAAAACACTTGATTGCAATAAATAATATATTGGTTAGTGACGAAGTGATTTCGGAACAGTTCGTTTGTGATCTGAACAAATGTAAAGGCGGATGTTGCGAAGATGGAGACTCCGGAGCGCCTCTGGCGACGGAAGAACTTGAATTACTGAGAGATTTAATTGATGAAATTAAACCTTATGTGACTCCGGAAGGATTGAAATTGCTAGAATCAGCAGGACTCTACAAATATGATCAGGAATTTGGATGGGTAACTCCAACTATTGACGGACGCATGTGTGCTTATGGATTCAGAGACGGGCAGGGGATCATAAAATGCGGTATAGAGCAGGCTTATCTTGATAAGAAAATCTCCTGGAGAAAACCTGTCAGCTGTCATTTGTTTCCTGTTAAAATTACGAGAAGTAGGAGACAGGATCAGGAATATATTAATTACGAACCCAGGACAGACCTTTGTAGAGCCGCCTGTAAACTTGGCCGGCAATTGAAAGTTCCTGTTTACATATTTTTGAAGGAGGCGCTGATCAGGAAATACGGAAATGATTTTTATTCTGCTCTGGAGGCGGCAGCTGAACATATAAAAAAAGATAAAGCCTGACCTTGTCTATGAAAATTTTTCCACTGATTTTCTTTTTCCTGTTTATATTATTTTCTGTTCAATTCTCCGCTGCACAGGATTCATCGAACTATATTCCACCTGTTCCAAAAAGAACTGCAAAGCATAGACACCTCGTAAAAGATTCCACTGCCAGCACTATTGGTGATTCGGGTCTGAATAAAGAATTAAATTCTCAGGATACATCAACAAACACAACAACCGTTGCCAAAAAAACATCGGTTTTGAAAGATACTCTGACAATTAAGAGCCCACGTTTGAAAAAATCGAATAAGCAGCAGGTAATTTTAAATGATTCTACAGATTATGAAGCCAAATATTTTTATAACAATGTGGTGCGAATTATACGAATACCAAGAAAGAAAGTAAAACTTAGTTTTTTGCCGGTGGATTCGGTCATCAATAATGATTTAATAGTGGATTCAGCTGCGGCAGCTATATCTGATTCAATAAAAATTGCAGTCCGGGATTCTCTTTTTATTGTGGACTCATTAAAATCCATTGCAACAGCTTTTACTGATTCAGTAAATAAAGACTCTATTAGACGTCATTGGATCGGGTGGAAAAAGTACCAGATTAACCCGGATCAATCTTTTGCCATGTATTCTAAACGGGTGTTGAAAGGTAAAAGCAAGTCACAGCTTCAGTACAATATCGCAGACTTTTATTTGTATCTGAATGGGCAACTTGTGATGCCACCAATCAAGGGATTTAGTTTTTTTGCCGCAGGCTGCCTTTGTTTTAAATATGATGATACTCTATTGCTCAATAGTGGTCTCGGTTTTAAGGTAGGTGTGGGTGTGGGGATAAAAATAATTCAGGGAAGATTTACAAGTTCTCTGCATGCCAATAAGCATAACCTGGAATTATATAAACTGTCTGAAGAAGATTCTGTTTATCTGAGAAGCATTATGGCAGTGCCTATCACACAAACTTTGAAATTGCAAAGTGAGCCGGCATATACTGACAACGAAATTATTATCGGTGAATATCGTGCTACCTATAAAAAATTCTACCAAAAAAATAAAGATGATGAAGATGAAGGACGTCAATATATGGTCAGAATTATTTTCAGATGCCGTGTAAGCGGCGGTATTGATAGTATGAAATCTCTCAATAGTCCGGGTAGTAAATAGGTCAGCACCCCATATAATTGATTAACTTCATCATATGACCAACAGAGAAAATGCACTTACTTTTTTGGATAAGAGTGAGACCAAGTCTGTTGATTTGGATCACCGTAAAAAAATCAATTATAATATTGGGAAATACAATGCTGTTGTTCCTCAGGGCAAACAGCAATATGATAATATTAACCTGGCCCGGGAAAGAGCTAAAAACATTAAGTGGCGGTCACTTGAATCGCTGGACCAGCAACTGGAAAGGTTTGAACAGGCTTTTACCAAACGGGGAGGGAAAGTAATCTGGGCTGAAGACAGCTCAGAAGCCCTAAGGGAAATTCTTGCTATCTGCAAGGCTAAACAATGTAAGGCCATTGTAAAAAGCAAGAGCATGGTAACCGAAGAAATTCATCTGAATGCATTTCTGAAGGAAAACGGAATTGAAAGCCTTGAAACAGATCTTGGAGAATATATCCAGCAGTTGGACGAGGAACCACCCTACCATATTGTTACGCCGGCCATGCACAAAAGCAAAGAAGACATCGCCCGGTTATTTCATGAAAAATTAAATACAGCACCAGGCCTTTCGCCTTCCGAGCTTACCCTTATTGCAAGGGAGATTATGCGGAAAAAATATCTGGAGGCCCAGATTGGTATTACAGGTGCCAATTTTATTATCGCAGATACAGGCAGTATTGCAATATCGGAAAATGAAGGCAATGCGAGATTATGCTCGTCCTTTCCCAAAACACATATTGTAATTACAGGGATTGAAAAGATAATCCCTTCTCTGAATGATCTTGCATTGTTCTGGCCACTACTGGCTACTTTCGGAACCGGGCAACGGATTACAAGTTATAATTCGATCATCTCTGGTCCCCGGCAACCGGCAGAGTACGACGGACCTGAAGAAATGTATGTTATTCTGCTTGATAATAGCCGCTCCACAATGCTTGCAAATACAAAACTCAGAGAGAGCCTCTATTGTATCCGCTGCGGAGCTTGTTTAAATGCATGCCCTGTTTATAAAAATATCGGTGGCCATACTTACGGAACTACTTATAGTGGTCCTATCGGTGCTGTTATTACCCCACATCTTAAAAATCTTGGCGAATGGAAACACCTGAGCTATGCGTCTTCTTTATGTGGTAATTGCACGGAGGTATGTGCTGTAAAAATAAATTTGCATGAATTATTATTGGAAAACAGGCACGAAGCTGTTCAGGAGGGATCTGCAGGATGGATGGAGAAATTAGCCTGGAAAGGATGGAAACAGGCAAGCTTGCATAGAAAATGGATGAATATGGGCAACTCAAAAATCAAAAACTGGTTTATCAATCGCGTCTTCCGCGGATGGAACAGGCAAAGAGCCGACCTCCATTTTCCAGAGAAAAGTTTTAATCAACGATGGATCGAAAAGCATAAACCCTGAATATGCTTTTTTATAGTGATCAAAATAGCCCCCGACTGACTTACATATTAGATCTGATTAGCAATGAAATCTTCAATGAAGCTTTCATACTGATTTCGGATAAGGATGCATTCATTTCTTGTACCGGGGCAAAGTTGAATTACTCTGATGAAAGATTATCGGGAAATGAATTTTTTATTAAGCGCCATGGACTTCTCTTTGAAACTGATATTCACTACCAACAAATTAAACGGTTTGATTTTTTAGGTAAACCTGCTTTTTTTGAAACAACCGGAGATTATCCTTTTGATGTTTTTGCAGCTTCTTTTTTTCTCGTAAGCCGTTATGAAGAATATCTTTCTTTTCAGGCGGATAAATACGGCCGCTACCCACATCAGGATTCTCTCGCTTTTAAGGAAAATTTCCTTGATTTTCCTTTGATAAATTACTGGCTGGAAGATTTCAAAACAACCCTTCGTCAGAAATTTCCGGACATTATTTTCCGCATGAAAGATTTCAAATTTATTCCAACTTATGATATTGATATAGCATATTCCTATAAATACAAGGGATTGAAGCGCAACCTGGGTGGCTTTTTCATGTCGATTATCAAAGGTCAATGGTTAAATCTACTGGATCGTTGGGATGTGTTATTCAATAAAAAAAGGGATCCCTTTGATTCCTATGAATGGCTGGATTCACTGCACCTTTATTGCAGAACACGGGCGTATTATTTTTTTCTTCTTGCGAAAAAGCAAGTTGGAGTTGATAAAAATATTTCTCCGGGAAAGCCCGAATTAAAGTCGCTGATTGCATATCATGCAGGCGGTTATACTGTAGGAATTCATCCTTCATGGCAAAGTGGGGATGAAGAAGCAGTTTTAATGGAAGAAGTGGATGAGCTCGAGAAAATAATAATGACTTCTGTAAAATACAGCCGGCAGCATTATATCCGTATGATATTGCCGCAGACTTACCGCAGACTTATTGATGTGGGAATTGAAAAAGAATTTTCAATGGGATATGGTACTACCAATGGGTTTCGTGCATCTATTGCTTCCTCTTTCTACTGGTATGATCTGAAGGCAGAAAAGAAAACCGGACTGATGTTATTTCCATTTTGTTTTATGGATTCGAATTCCTTTTATCAAAGTAAATCAAAACCCAAAGAAGCTTTTTCAGAACTGATGGATTACTATCGAAAAATTAAACAAATCAACGGACTGATGGTAACCACCTGGCATAATAACTTCTTAGGTACTGATCCAATGTTTGCAGGCTGGAAAGAAGTTTATGAAGTGTTTCTGAAGGATCAGATCTACTGGGATATGTGAAAAAACCCAAAGCTTAAAGCTTACTCTGTAAACGCGGAAATTTAGCGGACTGAAAATGACAACTAAATAAATTTATCATTCATTTTATACATTATCAGTTCTATACAATTCCACTTTGCTACATAGAAAGACGCATCATGTTTCTAATGTTTGAAATGGCGCATCCCGGTAATCACCATTACAAGCCCTTCTTTCTTACAAAAATCGATAGAATCTTTGTCCCTGATGGAGCCTCCGGGTTGTATAAAACTGGTAACTCCTTCCGCGGCAGCAATATGTACACAGTCATCAAATGGAAAGAATGCATCAGATGCTAACGCTGCTCCGTGCAGACTGAATTTGAACTGATGTGCTTTTTCAATAGCCTGTCTTAAGGAGTCTATCCGGCTTGTTTGTCCACAACCTTTTCCAATGAGCTGTTTATTTTTTATCAGGGCAATTGCGTTTGACTTCAGGTGTTTGCAGACAAGGTTGCCAAATACCAGATCTTCTTTCTCAGCATTTGTGCTGTTTCTTCCACCTGCTTCCTCCCATTTCAAAAAATTTCCTTTATCCGTATCCTGGACCAGTACGCCATTAAGGAGAGTTTTTTTTACAAGACTTTCCGCAGGTTGCTTAAGCAACTGAAGCAGGATTCGGTTCTTTTTTGACTTTAGTATTTCTATAGCTTCTACGCTAAATGATGGCGCAATTAGCACCTCAAAAAATAATTCGCGCATGGCTTCCGCAGTACTTGCATCAATTTCATTATTGCAAACAAGGACACCCCCAAATGCACTTTCAGGATCTCCTGCCAATGCGTGATCCCATGCACTTCTTGTGGAACTACGGGCAGCAATGCCACACACATTCGTATGTTTAATAATGGCAAATACGGTTTTCTCTTCAAATTCATATATGAGCTGAATAGCAGCGTCGATATCCACCAGGTTATTATATGAAATTTCTTTTCCACTCAGTTGTTTGAAAATACTTTCCCAGTCACCCTCGAAATAAGCCTGTTGATGCGGATTTTCTCCATAGCGTAAATGCTTAATTGATTTTAAATCGCCAATGGGTTTGCCCGGATTAAAATATTCATTGATGGCAAGATCATATCCTGCAACGACTTCAAAAGCTTTTGCTGCGAGTTCTTTTCTTTGGACCTGTGTAAGTTCTCCCTGTTGGGTTACTAA
>JABDDT010000023.1 GCA_013287475.1 Bacteroidota bacterium | reverse complement strand
GTGTATAGAATTCATTCAATACCGGACCAATCGGGTTATCCGGATTGAACTGGCTTACCCTTGTGCCTCCACTGAATGTCCAGGCAGACCGGCTTAAAGCTTCTCCGTCTAAATCTGTAGCGAATTTTCTCCTGGACAGTCGCAGGGTTCCCCATGCATTCAGTCGGCCATTACTGAATCCATATCTTATATGTGGTATGAACTCAATGCTGTTACCAGTCTTTTTGTATTCTTTTAAAAAACTCGCTTCACCGTTTAAAACGAATCCTTCCACTGTATTATATTCAATAAGAGGTAAAATGCCCTGCACATTAATGCTAAAAGGATGATTGGGATCATAATCTGACCTTTTTATCCCGTTAAAGAATATATTCAATACTGTTATGCGGCCTTGTTTTTTTCGAAGGGAATCAGCTGTTCTCTGCAGACTGGCTGAGTCATTGTGGCTTTTAAAAATGCTGTCCTTAACCCGGAAATCCTCCAGTTCTTCCGGAGCCAATGGAACGGGCCTTAGTGAATCCCAGTAAGTAAAGCTCTTTTTATTTACTCCGGTATCATATTTTACAACCACATTGTTGAAGTATTTTATTCTGAACCGTGGTGTCAGTTCATAATTGCTGTAAACATTCAGGAAATTTCCGGAAACATCAATACCAAATTTCTTGAATGAAAAATTCACTACCTGGTTTTGTGTACGCCACACCTGAGGGGTGATCGGTACGTGTATTTGTTTGATCGAAAGGGTATCTACGATCTCAAGCTGATAATCTTTTGTCAGCACTAAATCCAGGCTGTGAATTCTCCAGTCTCCGTCTGTGATATTGATAGTGCCCGAGAACAGGGGCTCGAATCTTCTTTTTGGAATCACGCGGATCTGATTGATTTCTTTTCCATCTTCAATAAACGAACCAAGAAATTTATACTTGTAATAATTAAGAGCTCCGTCAGCAATCGGGGATACATATCCCCTGGGACTGAGCTGAGTAATAAATATGTTCACATTATTGCTATAGAAGTTGATAAAAGTGGGGAAGTTGAATCCGTATCCGTTCGAACCGCTTTCCCTTCCGGAAATAACTTCCAGTTTGATTTTGTCCGGCTTTTTGAATGCAATTTTTGTGAGTGATTCAGACAGATAAATAATTCCACGGCCTTCAGAATCTACTCCCAAATCCTTTCTGTCTTCGTCAGAAAAGGTTTTACCAAGAATTTTTGAAGGAAGGCTATGGCTCCTTATGAGAGTTTTAATATATGCTTCACATGTAAAGGAATCCAGAGGATTTTCATAGGATTTCCTTTTCTTTATAGCATGCCGGATAATTTCATACGCCGGATCTTCTGCACCTGATTTTACCACTACTTCTTTCAGATTTGTTTGCTGGACTGACATATGAAAATCGAGCGTAATGGATTCAGCAGATAGTATTACAATTTTTTCCTGACGCCCATAACCTACATACTGGCAAACGATGGTATAAGTTCCTGCAGGAAGATCCAGAAAATATTTACCGCGGTTATTACTCGTGGTTCCCTGGGAGCTTCCCTTGATAAAAACGGATGCAAATGGAAGAATATTTCCCTTGTCATCTGTAACCGTACCACTGATTTTTATAGCATAGGCACCGGAACAGAGAAGGAAACAGGATAAGAAAAAAATAATTGTCCTCATGGAGAGAAAATAAAGGATTTGATTTTCTGCTTCAGGGGTTAAACAGTTTCCGCAGGTGGAACGGGATAAATCAGTCTTCTGAGATAAGATCCTGCCAGGGCAGCAAATCCGGCCACCAGGGCGCCTATGATGGAAGTTATAACGATCAGCAATACTGAAGAATTTCCAAGTTTAAATAAACTCGCGACTTTCTGTGAAAGAATGCCATTGTTTTTATTGTCTATCCACCAGGCCAGCACTTCCCACAAAAGAAATACACCCAGGAAACCCGAAAGAAATGAGAAGGAAGGCTTTTGAGGTATTGCTGCGCTTACCAGAAATGCGGCTATAGCAATTCCCCACCAGGGCATATAAATTCCAGAAAGGAAAGCCAGCAGTGCTGTTACAATTATTGATAAAATATATTTCAACATATGCCGGTTTTATTGTTTCGTTACCCTGATAATGGCTTTCACCCTTTTATCAGTTTCTTCGTCTTTCGCCATCATCCATAATGGATAATATTTTCCAGCAGCCCAATTGTCGACGAAATTATCATAGTACTGACTTCCCGGATTGCCGCTTTGTCCACCGGGATAAATGCCATATGCTTCTGTATTCTTTGTAAGTTGTACGATCATACGCCAGCTCGGACCATGATCTTTTTTCACCGCGTTGATAGCGTACTCCCCACCACCATTTTCAATATCGTGCCTGCTGAATGCATCTATTTTTGCGAGATGTTCAACACGCGTATCTCTTAATTTACTCCATGTAAGCCTTCCTTCCCGTTCAAGGTTTTTACAGGTCAGAACAGCTTTTTTGAAAGCGAGATTCACATCATGCCTGAGGGTTTCTTTCTCCGGGGTATTGATATCGTCCAGGAACTCATAAGCGCTATCTCTTAAGATGCCCTCCAGCAAAGTACTGTTTGCCGGATAAAAACCGGGCATTCCCACGCTTTCCAGTTCATCATGCCATACAACGGATTTAAGGCTGTCCCAAATGATATTAAATATTGAACTGCCTTTTCCATCCGCATCATAGTGTAGGTCCCAGTCCTTCAGTAAATCGTAATATTTCGATTCATCGGGACTCATATCAGCTGTATCTATATTTTTCATTAAAACAGGCTTTGCCATACCTGCAAAAGGATTATAAGTATCCAATTGTAATTTCATCATGTCTTCAATGCCGATTTCATTTGTCTGATTCAGAAAATGATTGATGGTCAGTGCGCGATAATTATGATAATCACCTCCCAGGTAATAAGGATAAGTGAGCGGGTTCACCGGGTATTGGTTCGCACTGCTTACGAAGCCTCTTTCAGGGTTGTACATAAAAGGATTTTCTGATTGCGGTATCATACCCTGCCATTGATAGGTGCTGTCTGTACCGGGCATTACGAAGTCGCCCTGCCTTTTCCATTTGGCAGGAAATTCGCCCTGAGCAGTAATCGCAATGTCGCCATTCTTACTGGCAAAAACTACGTTTTGTCCCGGTGTGTGAAGCCATTTAATGGACTGCTGATAATCTGAATAGTTTTTCGCATGGTCGAGACCGTTAAAAATCATGAGTTCGTTACTTGGATCATGGGCTTTCCATCTGACGGCGTAATATTTATTATTTGTTTTTTTATTACCAGAGAAACTTTTATCATACATCACAGGGCCGAACACCGTATAGGCAACTGTATCGATATATTCAGCTGTGTCTTTAAGAAGGATATGCTCAAAACGGAAATCGGTAGGAACCCATTGACCGTTATACCAGTACTCTTTTCTGCTATCGTCTTTATAACTGATTTCATAATAGTCCCTTACATCACGCATTGCATTCGTAAATCCAAATGCACAGCTGTCATTAAATCCTATTATTACCCCAGGTGCACCGGGAAATGTAGCTCCATAAGCGTTGAAAGACGGGCAGGAGATCTGCATTTCATACCAGAGAGATGGAAGATTTAGTCCGAGATGCGGGTCATTGCAAAGTATAGGAGAACCACTTTTTGTTTTAATTCCACTGATAGCCCAGTTATTACTGCCGTTATCCTTATCCGGTTTGCTTGAATGAACGCTCGTTGTATCCATGTTTTGCAGATAGGAAGAATCATAACCCCGTGGTGTTTTTAATGTAATACCCGGAAAGCGGCTGAACGTATCTACCGGAATGACCGGATCCATTGAGTCCTGGGTTATAGGAAACATTTTATTAAAGGTCAGGTAACCGAGTCTGGATCGAAGATTGGTATATTCAAAATCGGTTTCATAACCGGCAAGATCAAGCGACATAAATTTCAGGAATAGCGCCGTTTTCAGATTTGTCCACAGTTCTGGTTTATATCCCAATAATTTATATTCAATCGGAAGTTCACTTTCTTTGATATTCGATATATATGCATTTACACCTGCGGTATAGGCGTCTGCTTCAGCTTTTGAAACCGGGTCTTTCTCAATTTCAGCAACCGCTTTTTCAGCAGCATAGCCCATTCCAAGCCTTCTTTTTTCGCGGTCGTAATTTAGTCCGGCTGGTCCGATCAGTTCACTTACACGGCCGGCAGCGGCATAGGTCTGAAATTCCATCTGCCAAAGCCGGAACTTAGCGTGCAAATAGCCCTGCAGGTAAAAAGCATCATCTTCATTAGAAGCGAAAATATGTGGTACCAGACGATCGTCCAGATAGATTTCCGCAGGTTCCTTCAGTCCGGTCAATTGCAAATCCTGACCAAAATCCTTGTCAATCGGTTCAGCATTCTGCCAGAAGCCATGTTGGGGACTCAGGAATTCGCCTAAAGGGGGAACCGGACCCCACCTGGTATTGAATGCAATAATTAAAAGAATAGTGATAGCCGAAGAAATGAGAAAGGGAACAAATTTCATGGATCGGGTTTCTGCTTTGAAAATCATTTAAAAGTAAAAAATTTTTAGCCAATAACAGAGGGTTTAATAAAATAGCTGAAGGTTTCATAAAACGTTGATCCTTTTGTAATTTTGCGCAGTGGCGACATTGCACAACAGGATATCGCAGAAAGAGCTAAAACAAAGACTCCGGGAAGAAAACTTTCCACGCAGGACTCTTTCTTTTTATAGATATTTCCCAATTCCGGATCCCCATGTTTTTCGTGATGAACTCTACCTTAAGCTGGCTGAATTGCAGGTTTTCGGGAGAATTTATCTTGCCAGTGAAGGTATAAATGCACAGGTGAGCGTTCCTGTTCCGAGGATTGAGCAATTTAAAGATTATCTGGATAGCATTGGGCCGCTAAAAGGACTCCGTTTAAATACGGCTTTTGCAGATGATGGAAAATCATTCTGGGTTTTAAAAATAAAAGTTCGGGAGAAAATTGTGGCGGACGGGATCCTGGATCCGGAATTCACCATGGAAAAGAAGGGGCAATACCTGAATGCTGAAGCTTTTAATGAGCTTGCTGATGATCCGGATACCCTGTTGGTGGATATGCGGAATCACTATGAATTCGAAGTGGGTCATTTTGACGGGGCAATAGAAATTCCCAGTGATACTTTCCGCGAGCAGCTTCCGCTGGCGGTAAAATTACTGGAGGAAAAAAAGGAAAAACCGGTGATCATGTATTGCACCGGAGGTATACGTTGCGAAAAAGCAAGTGCCTACCTGTTGCATCGAGGATTTAAAAAAGTCTTCCACCTTGAAGGCGGTATAATACATTATGCAAACATCGTGAAAGAGAAAGGGCTGGAAAATAAATTCAGGGGGAAAAATTTTGTATTCGACGAAAGGCTGGGCGAATCTATCACGGGAGAAATAATAGCTCATTGTCATCAGTGTGGTAAACCCGCAGATACCCATACGAATTGTAAAAACAGTGGCTGCCATCTGCTCTTTATTCAATGTGCAGCCTGTGCCGAAACATTTGATGGTTGTTGCAGCCAGACCTGCAAAGAAATATATCATTTACCTGAAGATCAACAGAAGGAATTGCGAAAAGGGAAATTAAATGATCAGAAGATTTTTAATAAATCACGGAGAAAGCTGAAGCCTTCGGCTTAATGTTATGAATACAGAAATGTAGCAATGAGTGGATGGGGAAATTTCCGCATTCGCCACATTAATATTGTAACATTTTAAGTTTTGTCAGACTCTCGTTAATAAGAAAGAATGTTTCATCATCCGATAATTGCAAGGGTATAAATTCTTCGCCGATTACTTTTTCATATAATTCAATATAACGGTTAGAAATGGTTTGAATCCATTCATCAGTCATTACCGGAACCTGTTGTCCGTATTTTCCCATAAAACCATTTGCAATCAGCCATTCGCGTACAAATTCCTTACTCAGTTGCTTTTGTTTTTCTCCCTTCCTTTGTCTTTCTTCAAATCCTTCCGCATAAAAATACCGGGAAGAATCAGGTGTATGGATTTCATCCATCAGACAGATCGTATCTCCGATTTTACCAAACTCATATTTGGTATCCACCAGGATAAGTCCTCTTTCTGCAGCCAGTTGCTTTCCGTATTCAAAAAGCATCAATGTATATTTTTCCATCCGGATATAATCTTTTTCTTTTACCAATCCTCTGCCAATAATTTCTTCTTTCGAAATATCTTCATCATGACCCGCTTCTGCTTTTGTGGATGGCGTAATAATCGGATGAGGGAAATAATCATTTTCTTTCAGACCTTCCGGCATAGTAACACCACATAATTTTCTCTGGCCGGATTGATAGGTTCTCCAGGCATGCCCCGTTAGATTTCCCCGGATCACCATTTCGACGCGATAGGGATCGCAACGTTTACCAATACTTACATTGGGAGCGGGAGAGGTGAGTAGCCAGTTCGGACAAATATCTCTGGTTGCATTCAGCATGTAAGCAGCAATCTGATTCAAAACCTGTCCTTTATAAGGGATCAGTCGGGGAAGAATGACGTCAAATGCAGAAATACGATCGGATGCAATCATCACAAGTAACCTGTCTTCTATTGTATACACATCGCGGACCTTCCCCTTGTAAAAGCCTGTCTGATCCATGAAATGATAAATGGACATATTTTTTCGATATAAGATTCAAAAGTAAAACGTAAAAATTCAAAAGTGAAAATTAAAAAAAAATAGAGTAAACCCTAATTCGTTATATTTATATAGTTTTTCTTTTTTACTTTTTAAGTTTTGAATTTTTATTTTTTGTTTTAAATATTCTGTGACCTAAACAGCTTGTCATGAAAACCTCTACACGTGCATTATTTGCATTCCTGCTTATTTTTTTAATCTCGAACAGATCCTTAGCCCAGGCCGTAATCGTTTCCGGTAAAATAACTAACGGAGACAGTAAGGAAGCCGTTCCGGCCGCTTCGGTATTAATCAAAGGGGGGACAACCGGTACTTTTACGGATAACCATGGAAATTTCAAATTATCTGTAAACCATGCCTTCCCATTTACATTGGTCATTTCTTCCATTGGATATGAAACAAAAGAATTCGAAGTTGGATCTGCTTCATCCACGATTGATATCGAACTGAAACCAGCCTCCGTAATAGGTACGGAAGTGGTAGTTTCTGCTACCCGTTCACAAATAAGGAGTCTGGAATCGCCGGTTTCAATAGAACGTATGGGAAGTGCGGCCATTCGTGAGGTTCCCGGACCTTCTTTCTATGATGCTATAGGCAATTTAAAAGGTGTGGATGTGGTTACTTCGTCCATGCTCTTTAAAACGATGGGTACCCGCGGATTCAATGGCAGCGGTAATCTGCGCATGAATCAACTGGTGGATGGAATGGATAACCAGGCGCCCGGCCTTAATTTTTCTGTGGGAAATATTGCAGGTCTCAATGAACTCGATGTTGATAATGTTGAATTGTTACCAGGAGCTTCCTCAGCGCTATATGGATCTGGTGGAATGACAGGCACAATTCTGATGACCAGTAAAGATCCATATAAATACCAGGGACTGAGTGCAGAATTCAAACAGGGAGTGAACCATATCAGCGATCCCAGCATGGGTGCTGCACCTTATTATGATATCATGGCCCGCTATGCGCAATCATTCAACAAATTTGCATTTCATATTTCGGCAGATTATATACAGGGAAAAGACTGGACCGCGTCCAATTATAGTAATTATTCTCCGATTCAGGGATCACCTATCGCCGGTGACAGAAGTCTTCCTAACTATAACGGAGTAAATACATATGGTGATGAAAATGAATTTTTTACTATAACCGGTGGTTTGAATTCAGCCGCTCAACAATATTTGGACATGCAAACTGCCCAGGATACTGCAATTGCCAATCAATTGAAGCAAATTGCAAGCATTTCTCCGCAAAATGCAGGTGTAACCCGGACCGGGTATGCTGAAAATACACTAACCAATTATAAAGCCTATAACTTTAAAGCTTCCGGCGGATTGTATTATAAAATCTCTGATAACACAACAGCAAGCCTCACTGGAAACTACGGCACCACGAATACTGTTTATACAGGAACCGACCGATATAATCTCCAGAATGTAACTATCGGTCAATACAAGGCTGAAGTAGCAGGAAAGAATTTTTATGTAAGAGCTTATACGACCCAGGAAAATGCGGGCAACTCTTATGATATGGTTGTGACCGGCACTTATATGAATGAAGCCTATGCACCGACAGCAACTGTTTGGGCGCCTACATATATTGGTGCATATGCTCAATCATTTGGTGCAGCTCTTATGGCCGGCCAAACTCCTTCACAGGCTTATGTAACCGCGAGTGCATTTGCAAGAACCACGGCGGATCAAAACAGGTATCAGCCCGGAACGACTGCTTTCAATACAGCGCTGAATACAATAAAAAATACTTCCATTCCTTATGGAGGGAAGTTTAATGACCAGACTGATCTTTACGTAGGAGAAGCCATGTATAATTTCGCTGATATGGTTAAGTGGGTCGATATTACAGTAGGAGCTTCAACCAAAGAATATGTTTTAAATTCCCATGGTACCATATTCGCTGATACGGCAGGTACTATTAGTATCAATGAAAGCGGTGCATTTGCGCAGTTGCAAAAGGGATTTTTTAATGATCTTTTAAAAATGACAGTAGCAGGCCGCTATGATAAGAGTACCAACTTTACCGGTAAGTTCACACCAAGGATAACAGCAGTTTACCAGGTTGCCAAGGATAATTACATCCGTGCCTCATTTCAGACTGCTTACCGGTTTCCATCAAATCAAAACCAATACATTGACTTGCAAACAGGTTCTGCACGTTTAATTGGTGGCCTCCCGCAGTTTATAACATATTATGGTTTGAATGACGGTAATACGTATGATACCGCTTCACTTTTTGAATATCAGGCAGGCGGACCGGCTCCTACCCAGTATCAGTTTAAAGAATTCAAACCCGAAACAGTATCCTCCTGGGAAATTGGATATAAGGGAATCATAGATGAGAAACTGTTTATTGATATTTATGGATTTTATGCCCAGTATAATAATTTTATCGGGCTGACTGTTCTGGTAAAGGATCCTCTAACACTCGGCGTACATCCCACAAATACTTTTGCCATTTATACGAACAGCACCAATAAAGTGAATACTGTCGGCGCGGGTCTTGGACTTCAGTATACCCTGCCAAAAGGATTTTTCGTCGGAGGCAATATTGCATACAATGATTTATCCAATGCAGATGTCAATGTGCTGACACAGTTCAATACGCCGAAAATCAAATACAATATTTCGATAGGCAATTATACCATAAGGAAAGTATTTGGTTTTAATCTTACTTATCGCTGGCAGGAAAGCTATTATTACCAATCCTCTTTTGTATCAGGAAATACGCCGGCTTTCGGAGTGCTCGATGCGCAGATCAGCATGAAGCTTCCAAAAATGAATAACAGCATGATAAAGATTGGGGCAAGCAATATTTTAAATCATTATTATACAGACGCAATCGGAAATCCCCAGGTAGGAGGGTTGTATTATATTAGTTTGGGGTATAATGTTTTCTAGTATAAGAGTATAGGAGTATAGGAGTGAAATTAGTAAAATCTTATACTCCTATACTCCTATACTTTTCTTCAGACATTAAATCGAAAATGCATGACATCTCCGTCTTTTACCACATAATCCTTTCCTTCGATACGGAGCTTTCCTGCCTCACGACAGGCAGCTTCTGATTTATATTTTATAAAATCATCATAAGCGATTACTTCCGCTTTGATAAATCCTTTTTCAAAATCTGTATGAATTACGGAGGCTGCCTGTGGCGCTTTCCAACCAGTGTGGATAGTCCATGCCCTTACTTCCTGAACACCTGCTGTGAAATAAGTCAGCAATTCGAGCAGGACATAAGTAGAACGGATGAGTTTATTCAATGCGGGCTCTTTCATGTGATATTCTTCCATAAACATCTCTTTATCTTCAGCATTTTCAAGTTCTGCAATCTGTTGTTCAATGGAATTATTCATAATAATGATCTGCGCATGTTCCGCTTCGGCTGCTTTTCTCAGCGCTGCAGAATAACGATTTCCTCCATGCATGGATGCTTCATCCACATTGGCCACATATAAAACCGGTTTATCAGTAAGTAAGAAAAGATCTGCAATTGCCATCCTCTCATTTTTATCAAGATTCAGCTCCCGAATGTTTTTCCCTTTTTCAAGTTGTGTTTTGCATTTCTTAAGAATTTCGAATTCAGCTTTTTGTTTTGGATCGGCAGTTCTTAATAATTTTTCAGCTTTCTGGAATTTTCTTTCAATGGCATCCAGGTCCTTTAGTTGCAGTTCCGTATCAATGATTTCCTTGTCACTGACCGGATTGATCTCGCCTTCTTCCCGAAGGATATTATCATCTTCAAAGCACCTGATTACATGTACAATGGCGTCCACTTCACGTATATTGGCAAGAAATTTATTGCCCAGTCCTTCTCCTTTACTTGCCCCTTTTACAAGGCCTGCTATATCTACAATTTCAATCTGGGTGGGTACGATCCGGTTCGGGTTAACGAGTTCTGCCAGCTTGTTCAGGCGTAGATCCGGAACATCCACAAGACCGATATTAGGTTCAATAGTGCAGAATCTGTAATTGCTGGCCTGGGCCTTTGCACTGGTACTAACCGCATTAAACAGCGTGGATTTTCCTACATTCGGTAATCCGACGATGCCTGCCTTTAAAGCCATGAAAGTTTATTTTAATAATTCTAAAATCTCTTTGTTTTTGCGCCCGCAAAGATAGAAGTATTTGAGAGATCGTTATTTATTTACTTATATTCAACCCAGAATACCGTATATGGCCCTCAACCTGCTCTGGATCATTTTTTTTCTCCTGGCTTTCATTACGGCCCTCGTCAGATTGATTTTTTTTGGGGATACTGAAATATTTAAAACAATTATCGACGGAGTTTTTGATTCCGCAGGAACGAGTGTACAAATAGCGATAGGATTGATCGGCATCATATCCCTGTTCCTTGGTTTTATGAATGTCGGGGAAAAAGCAGGCGCCATAAATTTTCTCTCACGGATCGTAGGGCCCTTTTTTAGTAAACTTTTCCCGGAAGTCCCCAAGAATCATCCCTCCATGGGACATATGGTCATGAATTTTTCTGCAAACCTTCTGGGACTGGACAATGCAGCCACGCCCTTTGGATTAAAAGCCATGCAAAGTCTTCAGGAACTTAATCCTCAAAAAGATACCGCATCCAATGCGCAGATTATGTTCATGGTATTACATGCGTCCGGACTTACAATTATTCCGGTTAGTATTATTGCGCAGCGGGCTATTCTAAAATCGAATGATCCCACCAGTATATTCATTCCGTGTATGATTGTGACTTTTGTTGCGACCGTAGTAGCGCTCACTGTTGTTGCCATAAAACAAAAAATTAATTTATTTCAACCGGTTATCCTTTTATGGGTTGGTGGCATTTCGGTCCTGATAGGAGGCCTGGTTTATTTTCTTCGAGTACACAATAATTTAATCGATCCTTTTTCTAAAATATTCAGTAATGGCCTGATCCTTCTCCTGTTTATAGTTTTTATTGTTGGGGGACTTATACGTAAAGTAAATGTATATGAATCATTTATAGCGGGCGCTAAACAGGGGTTTCAGGTAGCCGTTACCGTTATTCCCTATCTGGTGGCAATGCTGGTGGCCATCAGTGTTCTTCGGAGTTGTGGTATCCTGGATTTTATAGTGGGGGGAATCGGATCATTTTTTCATCTTCTTGGAATTAAAACAGATTTTGTTCCTGCACTGCCCACCGCTTTGATGCGCCCACTCAGCGGAGCAGCAGGAAGGGGCATGATGATTACGACAATGACTCAGTATGGACCAGATTCCTTCGTAGGTAAACTTGCATGTATTTTCCAGGGAACAACGGATTCAACCTTTTATATCGTAGCATTATATTTCGGATCAGTCGGAATCAGTAAAGTTCGTTATACCATTCCCGTTTCTTTACTCGCGGATCTTTCAGCAATTGTTACCGCGATTCTCATTTCATATATTTTCTTTATGCACTGATTAATTTTCAAAAAGCTCATACTTCGTTTTCGGTCTCCTGTCTTCCAGCCATTTAAAGTTTCTGAGTTTCATCTCATCCAGGTTCACTTTTTTAATCGGATACATAATGCCGTCTGCATCACGGCGAAGAACCACTTTATTTAATTGTTTATTGAGGAAGATCATATCAATAATATCTGCCTTATTCACACGGTTTACACCTACCAGGGCCATACTATCGTCTTTAATATAATATATTGCTTCTGCACTTCCTTTGGACCGCATATAATCGATTACACCGTCTTTAAAATACCCGTTCAGCGTATTACCTTTTATCTGATTATACATATTGGTATAACTTTTCCCAACGACCAGGCTGTTTTCAAAAACATATAACCTGTCGGGTTTTTTATTTTTTGTATATAAAAACATCGTATCACCGGTTATCTGGTAACCGCCCGCCCAGGCTACGGGATTTATAAATAATCGGAAAATGGAATCCAGCCCTGAATAATATACACTGTCTGCTACTGCCTGCAGAGAATCTGAATATATCCTCACATGATGATATACCTGCAAATAACGAAGGCTGCTGTCGTTTGGATTTTTAGCTGTGCGTATAATTGCCATCCCCTGTACGGAATCCTGTGTTTTCAAAACAGAATCTGGTATGGGGGCAGAAAATACTGTGTCACCGGTAATATAGATAGAATCCTGATCCTGTTTTAAAATTATTATGGGTTTCTGTGTCGCTAAAAAAGTATTCGCCTTGCTGTCAGAAATCATCAAATTCGCAATCAGGGTCAAGTTCTGAACGGTATCCATGAAAACTGCATTTCCCTGCGCAATGCTGATACCGGTACTATCATCAAATGCAATATTATCTGCAATGATCGTTTCTCCTTTATCGGTTATAGTAGCCCGTTTGGTAAAATGAGCACGGTGATTTTTCATATCATAAAACCCGTCACGTGTTGTTATCGTACGTCCGCTGCTGTCCCGGATGAATGTATTGGTAATAAAAGTTGCCAACTGATTGTCGGAATTATAAAGCAGGGAGTCCGCTGAAAGTTCATATGCCGGATCTTTCAGTTTGACATCATTTTTAAAATAAACATCCTTTGTGTCAGCATAATAAGTGCCTTCTCTGCTGGTGACCGTAGTACTTTTGTTGACAACTTTCCCGCCATTATAATAATCACCGATGTGCAAATTCATATCATAATGCAATTCTTCCGTGGACAAGGTTCCTTTACCGTCTTTAAGCTCAACATTTTTCTGAAAAATAATTTTCCTGGTATCCACAAAATATTTCATGTAATCTGAATATATATCTGTAGAATCCTTGTCATTGATATGTACGTGGCCGAAAGCTTCAATGAAATTATCCTTGTGATTCATCGCGAGGCTGTCGGTGTAAAAAAAGGTTTTATCGCTTTGCAGTTTTACATTGCCATAGAGCGACTGGATGGCAACAGAATCTTTATGGAAATCCCGAAGTGTATCAGAATGCCAGATAAATACAGTCTGGATGCTGTCGCTTGTTTTTGACTTAAATGGGACAGCAATCTGCGCAAGGGAATGAAATCCTGACAAACAAAATATCAGGATGGCCAGTAAAAGGACCGGTTTTTTCATCACTTACTGTTTGGCGGATTGGCGGTTGTATCATTCATGGGAGCCATCAGCGGGCCTTTTTTATCCTTGCTTCCAAATACAGAAATATTAACATATCGTTTTGGATGCATACGAAGATCGTCCAATAAAATATTGAGACTCCGCGCAGTATTTTCCAGATTCAGATACAGTTTTTTATCATTCAGCAATAAACCCATCGTTCCATTCGTGCTGTTTATTTTATTAATTGCATCTTTTAAAGAATTGGTTGCCCCTTGCACACTTTGAAGGGTTTCATCAATTTTTGCATTGGCAAGTTTGTTGGTTGTTTTCTCAAGATTGTCGAGCGTGCCGGTGATACGTTGATTATTGTTCGCGAGGTTATTGGTAAAACTGTCCAGATGAGTCATTGAATGTGCCAGAGAACTGGTTTTGTCATTTAGTAATATTTGTAAAGAAGCAGATGATTTTGCCAGGTTGGCGATGATGGCAGAAAAATTATTTTTAACAGCCGGATTGAAAAGTCCTCCTATTACCTGAATCAGGGAATCCAACGAACCAAGGGTTGAGTTGAGATTTTGCATTACAGGACTCAGGTTACGCTGAAATTCTGATAAAATACCTCCTTTTTCTATAGTAGCCAGTGTATCTCCGTCCTCCGCATAATCCGTAGCATTTCCTTTTTCAATAACAATAGTGGATGAATTAATAACGCCGGTACTGATAACAGCAACAGAATTTTTAGGAATATCCACATCCTTTTTCATACTGATGGTCACCAGGATCCCATTGATGCTTTTATCTGTTGATCTTATGGCGTAAACGCTCCCTACTTCCAGGCCCTTAATGCTGACTGAATTGGAAAGTTCAAGTCCGTTCACATTATTGAATACGGCATATATTTTCTTACGATGCTCAAAAAGATCTTTTCCTTTTAGAAAATTAAATCCAAGAATGAGAAGCACAATGGATACCGATGCCAGCGCGCCAATTTTTGTTTCGTTTGTAATTTTCATTCTTAGTTTAATTTTAATTTCTTTTCCGTCGGCATTTTATATAATTACAAACCTAAGGAAAAAGATCATTCCACTCCCGGTTCAATCTGTTCCTTTATTTGCCGGTTGTATCAGGTTGAGCAGATCCGGAGGTTGAAGTACCACCTTCTACCTGATTTTTGTATCGTTCGAGGGCGTCAATAATATTCTGTACCACTTCATTCTGTCCCTTGTCGCTGTTCAAGTATTCCTCTTCTTCTTTGTTGGTAAGAAAACCGGTTTCAATCAACACACTGGGCATACCGGTTGCCTGCAATACCTGGATGCCCTTATCTCTTTGTTTGACGCCATAACTTTGTCTGCCCGCGGCTGCAAAGGATTCTTCAACCATCGTCGCAAACAGTGCGCTGTTGTCGAAATATTTTTTCTCGTATAAAACAGCCCGCATGCGGCCTTCGGGAGAACTTAAGTCAAATGCTTCTTCTGCGACTGCAGCACTGTCTGTAACATCCTCGCCACTCTCCTCCCGTTCATTGATGGCGTCATTCTTATTTTCCTGTTTGCTGGCTTTCCAGATATAAGTTTCCGTTCCTACCCGGGTATTCTTTACCCAGTAAGATTCATATATAGGCGCATTAATCCATTTTTTATGTTTCTTGGCACCCTTGCCTACATATACCAGCTTTTTCTTATGACCGATTACTCTTTTTTCATAATAACCTCCGGGGGGATGCGGTGTGGCATTGCAGTGAATGCTGATGAATAAATCTCCTTTCGCCTGGTTGGCAATCTGTGCCCGGCCATGCAGATCATCATGCAGATTGGTCGCGTTGTTCACACAGGCATCGGTCGTCCTGGTATAAACAACTTTCGTATTAGGGAAATGGGCTTTGATGGCTTCTCCCAGCTTAAGTGAAATATCGAGGGTGACATCTTTTTCAGCAGAGGTGAGTCCATGTGTACCCGGGTCGCAAGGACTATGTCCCGGATCGATAACAATCGTACGGAGTTTTATTGCCGAAGGGCCATAACTGTTATGAAAAGATGAAAAAACAAATAAAATGAAAATGGAAATGATCCCGCAGAATAACGCTCTCAGCATACTTTTCTTTTTGACTGTCAAGATGTTAATCTTCACAATTTCTTAGATAGGATACACCTATTTTTGTACCATTGTAATGTATGAATAACGGGTGCAAAATTAGTCTAAAATACCTTTCCACGCTGATTTTAACCTTGCTATTCTTTTGTATAACTGTTAACAGTTCAGCTCGTTATTATCTCAATCATGGTCACCCGATCCCGGCCATTCTCGATACCATTCCAAAAAAAAACATTCCTGTAATTAAGGATACGGTCGTGATTGATTCTGCTTCATTGGACACACTTCCTTTTCATTCAGATAGTGTAAGTCAGCGGGTAGATACCATCCGCCTGCCCGTTTCCAAGGATTCACTCGATGCACCTATTGCGTATAGTGCACAGGATTCTGTAGTACTGGATGTGCCAACCAAAAATATCACGCTGTATAATAAAGCAACCACCCAATATAAAGACATTGATCTGGCTGCCTATAATATCCGAATGGATCAGACCAATAACCTGCTGCTGGCCACCTATGCGAGGGATACCACGGGGGAAATGATCGGCCGGCCAAAAATGACGCAGGCAGGAACGAAAATGGAATCAGATTCGATGGTTTTCAATATGAAGACGCAGAAAGGTATAACCATTAATACATTCACGCAGAGTGGTGAAATGTATGTGATGGGAGAGAAGATGAAGAAAATTTCAAAGGATGATTATTTTGCTTTCCGCGGGCGTTTCACTACCTGTAACCTTGATACACCCCATTTTGCTTTCCGAACCAACAAAATGAAACTGATCAATAAAGAAATGGCTATAACTGGTCCCATACATCCAGAATTTGAAGGCGTTCCTATTCCGATTTATATTCCGTTCGGGTATTTCCCAATCTCAGCCGGCAGGCATTCAGGATTTCTGGCCCCCACATTTGACGTGAGTTCTCAATATGGTTTGGGACTGGATGGAATCGGCTATTACAAAGTATTGAGTGATAATTTTGATGTGGCCCTGACAGCAAATATTTATTCCTATGGGGGATATAATCTCTATTTAAGACCAGAATACCGGGTCAGATACCGGTATACCGGCCATCTTTTCATTGCCTATCAGGATACAAAGACGCTCAGTAGTTCAGGAAAATCGGCTTATGATGAAAATAAAACTTACAATTTTCAATGGGCGCATACTGTTGACAGTAAGGCACATCCCGGTCAGAATTTTTCGGCAAGCGTGAACCTGATGTCGGCTAAATTTAATAATTACAATCTCACGAATCCAACAGCCGTTTTTAATAATTCCATCAATTCTTCCATTGCATTCTCGAAAACCTTTGATGATGGAAAATACAACCTGACGCTTAATGCAAACCATAACCAGAATAACCTGAACGGTCTCGTAAATATTACGGCTCCTTCAGTTGGGTTTACTGCAATAACCATTTACCCTTTTGCACCGAAGGATTTTATTGGAACTCCAAAATGGTATTATAAGCTGGGTATCGGGCTGAGCTCTAATATTACAGGCAATACAAGTTTTTATGATTCACTCTCAAGCTTTCATCATATCCTGGATACTTTTAAATATGGAGCACAAAATAATATTCCGATAACCCTTTCCCTCCCCCCATTGGGGTTTTTACAGATTACACCGGGAGTAAGTTTCCAAAACAGGATTTTTAGCAACAAGTATGATTACAAATGGGATACCGTTCTCCAAAAGCTCGATACGAGTTCCATGAAAGGAATCTATTTTGCTAATTCCCTGGCGTTCTCACTGGGATTCAGTACGGCTATTTATGGAACCTTTACGAATTTTGGTAAGAACAGCAGGATACTCGGGATCAGGCATACCGTACGTCCGACTATCAGCATTAGTTATTCGCCTGATCTCTCTAAAAGTTATTACACTAGCCCCCCCGTTCAATACACTAAAGAAGGAAATATTCAAAGTTTCAATCAGTTCAATGGAAATGTGTACAGCGCGTTTAGTCCGGGAACATTCGGAGGAGCCAGTTTTGGTTTAGATAATAATATTGAAATGAAAGTAAAATCTAAAACGGATACTACTAACGGTGCGAATGAAAAAATTAAACTGATTGATGGATTTGGATTTAACGGGAGTTATAATTACCTCGCGGATTCCTTTAAACTGAGCCCCATTTATTTTTACCTGAGAAGCACGCTATTTAAACAGATAAATATTTCTGCTTCCACAACATTGAATCCATACCAGCACGATTCCCTGGGCATTAATATAAACAAATATGCCTGGGAGGGGAAAGGATTTAGTCTGGGACAAATTATCGGTGGAAATATTGCCATATCCACTTCATTTAAGAGTAAGCCCAAGGATCCTAAAAAAGAAGAACAAGATAAAAAGAACCTGGAAGAAAATCAGATTCCCATGACCCAGGAAGAGCAACAGGCGCAATTGGATTATATAAGGCAAAACCCGGGCGAATTTGTAGATTTTAACATTTCATGGTCGGTAAATATTTCTTATTCGCTGAGCTTCAGTAATACTTTTGTCGTGAACAAATTTGTAACCCAGCTGAATTCGGCACTAATCCTGAATGGAGATTTTAATCTGACGGAGAAATGGAAAATGGGTTTTAATTGTTACTACGATGTAAAGAACCTGAAGATGCAAAGTCTTACAACCTTTCTTTCACGGGATATGCACTGCTGGCAGTTAGCCATCAACGTTACACCCGTCGGACCATACCGCTCCTTTAATATTACCATTAACCCAAAGTCAAGTATTTTGCGCGACCTCCATATCAACCGGACACGAACATTTTACTGATGCTGTACAATATAATTTTTCATCAGGTCGAATACTCTCAATTTAAGCTGCTCCACTGTTTCATCTGTTTTAACTGCAATCTCAGGCAGGAAATGCATATATAACCTTACGGGCCACAGAAAAAAACCTTTATCGGGTGGATTGGCCTTCCTGCTGTTGAAAATGATCATAGGTATGATTGAATTTCCATTGTTGACAGCGAGCCTGAAAGCACCGTCATGAAAAGGTTTGATCGGTTCAGCTGATGTATTTCTTGTACCCTCGGGATAGATACACATATGGAGTCCTATATCCAGCACTTCCTTCATTTTAGTAAAACTTTCGCGCCTGCTTTTTTCATTTTTCCGGTCAACAAGAATACTTCCGGTTTTATAGATAAGACCGAAGAGAGGAATTTTAGCCATCTCGGCTTTTGCTATGGTTTTATTCCCGCCCGGAATCCCTGGTGAAGAAACTGGCACATCGATCAGGGCATTATGGTTGCAAACGACGATATATGTTTTATCTTTTCTAAAATATTCTCGCCCCTGGATTTTTAAGGGGCAACCGACAAGCCCTAAAAAAATATCCATCCAGACTCTTGAATAACTGATAAACCTATTTGTTTTTTTGGGCTCTTTTTGAAAATAAATGAAAAGAAAAAAGGGAATCAGAAAAATCAGCATGGTAGTAACAAAAACCAGGGCTCCCCAAATTGCCCAAATTCTCCCAATAATATTTTTAATGCTTTGCACGTAAGAAAATTTTTTAGTTAAAGTTTCCAGTCGATCGGATCAATTCTGTTTTTCATGAGATACTCATTGGATTTTGAGAAATGTCTGCATCCGAAAAATCCTTTATCAGCTGAATAAGGCGAAGGGTGGGCAGCTTTTAGCACCAGGTGTTTGGTTTCATCGATCAGAACCTGTTTTTCCTGTGCAAACTTACCCCAAAGTAAAAACACCAGGTTTTGTTTGACATATGAGAGCTTCTGAATAACCGTATCTGTGAATTCGCCCCATCCGATCTGTGAATGGCTCATCGGTTTTTTTGCTTCAACTGTCAGATAAGCATTAAGAAGCAGCACTCCCTGCGTGGCCCATGCCCTGAGATTACCTGTTCCGGGTATTGCAAGTCCGATATCTGTATTTAATTCCTTAAATATATTCAGCAGGGAAGGAGGCGGCCGGATACCATCGGGAACCGAAAAACTAAGACCATGTGCCTGGCCTGGCCCATGGTAAGGATCCTGACCCAGCAGAATCAGTTTTGTTTTTTCAAAGGGACTCATTTCAAAGGCATTAAAAATCAGGCTGCCAGGAGGATAAATTATTTTACCGATATTTTTTTCCGTTTTAAGAAAATGAACGATATGTAAAAAATATGGTTTATTGAACTCGGATTCCAGGGCTTTTTTCCAGCCGGCTTCTATTTGAACGTTCATTAACGCAATTTAAGGTTAGTTGGCGGTTGGCAGTTGGCAGCTGACCGATTTTTTCTTTAGACTTTTGCCTTGAAGCTTTATGTTTAAAACCTTATATTTAAAATAAAAAATTATGGTAAATACTGATATAGAGCTTGTACCCTATCTTCAATTTCAGGGAGATTGCGAAGAAGCTCTGAATTTCTATAAAGATGTTTTAGATGGCCGGATCGAAATCGCATCCAGATATGATAATCCGGCAATGAATGCGCCTGATGATTTTAAAAATAAAATACTGCATGCACGTTTCATGTTCGGCAGGTTCACGATGTTTGCAAGCGATGTGATGTCTAAAAAAATGAACGAAGCCCTCAGAAGTAATATTTCCATTTCACTTGGTCTCCACGATGAAGAGTTAGCAAAAGATATTTTCGAACGGTTAAGCATCGGAGGAGAAATAAATATCCCCTTTAAAAAGCAATTCTGGGGTGACTGGCATGGCAATTTTTCAGATCGTTTTGGAATCCACTGGATGGTGAATTGTTCTGGTAAATAATATTTCGCATTTGATTCCTGTTCGCAATGATGTAAACAAGGGACAAGATCTTGCATCAATTAAAAACCCGATGAAGAAATTAAATTCTATTCTGTTTGTTTTATTTATTCTGTCCGGGAACTGTTTATATAGCCAGTCTGCCACAGTCCTTCTTCATGTTGCTGATGCAAAAACTGTCATCAATAAGAACATTTACGGGCATTTCGCTGAACACCTGGGTCATTGTATTTACAGCGGACTCTTTGTCGGAGATTCCAGCCAGGTAATCCCCAATTCGGATGGTGTACGAAATGATATTATTGCTGCATTGAAAAGACTCAAAGTACCTGTGTTGCGCTGGCCTGGCGGTTGCTTTGCCGATACATACCATTGGAAAGACGGAGTAGGGCCCAAAAAGGAACGCCCCACAATGATCAATAAATGGTGGGGCGGCGTTACTGAGGACAATAGTTTTGGAACACACGATTTTCTGAATATGTGTGAGCGCATTGGTGCTGATCCTTACCTGGCGGGGAATGTTGGCAGCGGAACAGTGCAGGAATTATCCCAGTGGGTTCAATATGTAAACGGTGAAGCAATAAGTCCCATGTCTTTATGGCGAAAATCCAACGGGCGTGATAAACCCTGGCATGTAAAATATTTTGGAGTGGGGAACGAAGCTTGGGGTTGCGGCGGAAATATGTCGGCAGAATATTATTGTAATATCTACCGGCAATATGCCACATTTATGACCGACTGGAATAATGGTGATCATATTTTCCGCGTGGCATCAGGCGCCAATGCTGATGATTACCACTGGACAGAAGTAATGATGCGCGATGTTCCCAAAGGTTTGCTCGAAGGCGTCTCTCTCCACTATTATTCCGTGATTGACTGGAATGCCAAGGGGCCCGCAGCTGAATTCAGCAGGCAGCAATATTTTGCAACCATGAAGCAGGCTCTTCGCATGGAGGAGCTGGTTACCAAGCACGTGGCGATCATGGATAAATATGATCCTCAGAAAAAACTGGCCCTGGTAGTTGATGAATGGGGCGGTTGGTACGATGTGGAACCTGGCACGAGTCCATTTTTTCTTTATCAGCAAAATACTATGCGTGATGCGATGCTGGCAGGTGTAACACTGAATATTTTTAATAATCATTGTGACCGGGTAAGAATGGCCAACCTTGCCCAACTTGTGAATGTATTGCAATCCGTAATTCTAACCAACAAACAGAAAATAATTCTCACACCCACATATCACGTAATGGAAATGTATAATGTGCATCAGAATGCAGTAATGATCCCGGTTAGCCTGTCAAATATATTTTATACTGAAGGCAATGACAGCCTTCCTGCCATTTCAGTTTCTGCGTCGAAGGATGAGGAGGGGATTACCCATGTATCACTTGTTAACATTGACCCTGGAAAAACCAACCTTGTGCGGATTCAAATTGAGGGACCGATACTGAAACTTGGCAATGGCAGAATCCTGCGATCAGCCAGAATACAGGATCATAATAGTTTTGACGAACCGGAAAAAATATTACCACAATCATTTACGGGCGCAGTTATAAAAAACAATGAATTGAATGTTTCTATGCCTCCTGCTTCAGTAGTGGTATTAACGCTATTATAATGAAAGTTTTCCTCATTGCTGCTTTTGCATGCTTCATTACAACCGTCAGTTTCGCTTTTGAACCTGCACCCATACGTTTACAAAGCCCGGATAAAAAGATTCTTTACGAATTTGATATCCAAAAAGGTATGCCGGGTTATCGTGTATCTTATCAGGGTAGAAAATTAATCGACTTCTCAATTATTAACCTGGTATTCAAAGAAGATTCAATTATAAAGGGAGTCAGACTTATAAAATCCATCAGGCTCGATTCTTCGGAAAAATATATTCTGATGACGGGAAGGTCTGCTTCTGTTAATGATTCTTTTCATCAGATTTCTATTTTTCTTAAAGAAATTAAATCTCCCGAAAGGGAACTGATTGTTGAAGTCCGCGTATTTAACGACGGAATTGCATTCCGGTACAGGTTTCCAAAATCAAATGGAGATTCTCTTATCATCAAAAAGGAGCTGTCCGCTTTTAATATAGTAGGAAACCCGAAAGTCCATGCCCTGATTTTTGGAGACTATCATAGTTCACATGAAGGGTTTTATCAGCATCGACTTTTGATGGATTTGCCGAAAGACAGCCTGATGGATATGCCAATGCTTTTTGAATTTTCAGATAGTATATATCTTGCGATTACCGAAGCTGCATTATTGAATTATGCAGGCATGTATTTAATTAAAACAAAATCGGGACTTATTTCAGATCTTTCTCCTCTTCCATCCTTACCAGAATATGCAGTGGTTGCTGACCTGCCACATGAGAGTCCCTGGCGGGTAATATTAATCAGCCGACGGCCCGGGAGATTCCTGGAAACCAATGTGATCACGGATCTCGCTCCGCCAAACAGGATCGATGACTGGTCATGGATAAAACCGGGGAAAACAACTTTCCCCTGGTGGAATGGAAATGTGACAGCTGATACTTTAAATGCTCCCGGTAATAATTTTGTAACGCAACAATATTATATTGATTTCTGTTCTCGGAACAATATTGAATACCATTCCGTGGTTGAATATGGATTGCATCAGTGGTACCAGGACGATGGAATCAGTTTTATACCCGGACCTAATAGCAATGTGCTCAAACCAGTTCCTGGACTTAATATGAAACAGGTTTGTGATTATGCGCACAGCAAAGGCGTAGGTGTTCGTGTATGGGTTCACTGGAAAGCCCTATATCCAAAACTGGACAGTGCATTTGTTTTGTTTGAACAATGGGGGCTATCAGGACTTATGGTTGATTTTATGGACAGGGATGATCAGGAAATGGTGAACATTCAAACCGAAATCCTTCAAAAAGCTGCTGCCCACCATTTGCATATTCAATTTCATGGAGCTTATAAACCAACGGGGCTCAGCCGAACTTATCCAAATGAATTTACCAGGGAAGGCGCTTTGAACTATGAACATGACAAATGGAATCCTAAAGGAGTTTCGCCGGATCATGATCTTGACATTGCTTTTACTCGTTTGATAGCAGGAAGTACGGATTATCATCTGGGGGGCTTTCGGGCTGTTACTACGGACAAATTCCGCGCACAATATACGAGACCTCTTGTATTGGGAACGAGATCGCATATGCTGGCTATGTATGTGGTTTTGGAAAATGCGAATGCGATGGTATGTGATTATCCCGAAGCATACGAAGGACAATCCGGGTTTGAATTTATCAAAGAGGTTCCAACCAGCTGGGATGATACAAAAGTGTTGAGTGCAGCACCTGATCAATATATTGTAATTGCCAGAAGAAAAAATAATATCTGGTGGATAGGAGGTATCACCGGCAATAAAGAAAGAACTCTGCAGATTCCATTTGACTGGATAGGATACGGGACATGGAAATTGAAAATTTATCAGGATGATATTAATATACCATTCAATCCCAATGGAATTCTGATCAGGTCGGTTACTATAAATATTTCCGGGCCTTCAAATAATCACGACCCCTTAATATCTGATGTTTTTAAAATAGCCATGGCAGCCGGAGGTGGATTTACAATGAAACTGGAGAAATAATGAATCAGGCAGAGAATTTGTGGCTTCATTTAAGTATCCATCGAAAAGATTCTTTAATTGAAAAAGCTTCTTCAGAAATCAAATGAATGAAAGTATTTATTACCAGGAAAATTCCTGATCTGGGTTTAAAGTATTTAATGGATGCTGGTATCAGCATTTCAGAATGGACAACCAAAAGGGATCTGAGTCCGCAGGAATTAATTGAACACTGCCAAAATGCTGATGCACTTCTAAGTGCCGGAAATAATCGAATTGATAAAACTTTCCTGAAAGCAGCAGCTCATTTAAAAGTTATCAGTCTTCACAGTGTCGGTTATGACAATGTGGATATTGATGCAGCAACGGAATTGAAAATACCTATTGGGAATACACCTGGTGTTCTGAGTAATGCAACAGCAGATACTGCTTTTTTATTGATCCTTGCCACTTCAAGAAAAGCTTTTTATATGCATAAGACGATACAAAAAGGCGGTTGGGGTTTTTTTGAACCAACGGCTAATCTGGGAATTGAAATCCATGGTAGAACGCTTGGCATATTTGGATTGGGTAAGATTGGTTTTGAATTGGCAAAGCGCTGTGCTTATGCTTTTGATATGAAAATCATTTATTATAACCGGGGTCATCATATAGACGCAGAAAGGGAATTAGGGGCCACCAGGGTTTCATTCAGTGAACTATTGGAAAATAGTGATGTTTTATCCGTCAACACCGGGCTCACCCCAGAAACCAAAGGAAAATTCAATAAAGAAGTTTTTGAATGTATGAAGCGCAATGCTATTTTTATCAATGCTGCACGCGGCGCTATTCACAATGAAGATGACCTCACAGAAGCGTTACAGAAAGGATTGATCTGGGGAGCCGGTCTTGACGTAACAAATCCGGAGCCAATGCGACCGGATCATCCTCTGCTTTCGATGCCCAATGTTTCTGTTTTGCCGCATATTGGATCTGCGACAGAAGAAACCCGTGCAGCTATGTCCCTGATTGCTGCAAAAAATACAGTAGCCGGATTAAGAGGCGAGCGACTTCCCTTTGTTGTGAATCCGGAGGTCTATGCTTAACGCATAACGCATAACGCTTAAGGCGTAACGCGTAATGCCAGACTAGCATTGGGTAATGTAAGTATGAGCACGTTTTCTTTAAAATTTTTATGTTTTTCTTTTCAATGTAATGCGTTACGCGTTACGCGTTAAGCTTTCGGCTTATTATGTGCTTTCAAATTAAAATTGCGTGAAATATTAAATCCAAAATAAATATAGCCTTTGCCCCACGTGCCGGCTGTCTGACCAATATACTGCGACTCAATCATACTTTGGGAGTTGGTGAAAACAAGTTGAAACACATGTCCCCCGGTTTCAATATCCCATCCAAATGAAAGAGAATTCGTTCTGGGCGGAGAGGGTGGAAATAATGGCGAAACAAGCTGATTCGGGAATAAATAATCATATTCTGCAGTAATGGCCATACGCTTGCTGATTTTCATTCTGGCGCCTCCACATAGGGCAAATACATTATTCTGATCAGGAGAGGTAACCATATTATAATGGATAAAGGTAGGAGTGAGTTCTAAAGAGAAATGACTGTTGAATTTCCTCGCAATCAGCATCTGTAAAGTATAATTGAATCTGGAAGAACCTGATATATTGGCATTATCTCCCAAAGGTGCATGGTTTGTAAAATAACTCGAAGTTCCAAGCAGACCAACTGATACAGGCATTGAACTTTCTGATTGTCGCAATAATTTATATTTCAGATATCCATCAAATGTTTCCAGATACGAACTTCTTCCGATTCCAACTGAAAGCCTGTCAGTAATTCCATAATCCAGTCCAAGACGAAGTGTTGCAAAATCGAGCCCCCATAAATTATAGGCCCCTGTGTTAATTGTGCCAAAGCGATGCTGGATTTCCACATTCAACGCTCCCGCTGCGGGGGCTTCGATTGTTTTCATATTTACAATATACAGAGCCTTAAATGTACCTGTAACATATCCATTATTGGGCACGGCAGATATGGAATCGTTAAGTGACTTGAGAAGGCTATCCTGTGCCAATAAGTGAAAGCCTGAAAGAATAAGGATCAGGCTGAAAAAAGTTTTTCTGATTTTCATTTTGATTATTTTGTTTGCACCCATTCAATTTTAACTTTCACGGTAATTTCACTGGTAATTTTATCTCTTACAATGCTTGGGATGCTGATGTTAAAATCCTCCGGTTTTAATTTGAATACAGAAGTCCCATTTATATGGTCTTTTTTAACTTCCAGCTGGGCCGTTGTCTCCATGGCTTTGGTCACTCCATGAAGCGTTAAATCACCTTTAATCACGACCTGGTAAGTTCCTTCTTTACTAAAATCCATTTCCCCGGAGCATATACCTGAAAATGTTGCTTTCGGGAATTTATCGCTCTCTACATAGTTTTCGTTGAAGTGTTCCTGCATCAATTCCTTTGTGAAAATAAATCCCTTTAATAAAACGGCGAAGGCGATATGATGGCTTACCGGATCCAGCACTGCATAGACCTGATTGTTTTCTGCTTTGATATCTTCGAGAGGAGTCTTCGAATAAAAACCAATAAACCCTGTTTTTGTCAGATAGTTCTGACAAATGCCTTTCACAGCAAAACTGATGGTCATTAAAAAAATGTAAAAGAATCGGAAAAACATTGTATTTGATTTAATTATCAGGTGCTCCTTGGGTTATCCAGGCTTGAATTTGTTTGATTGCACAGGTATCAAGTTTGCCGTCCATATAAGGCATCGCCAGATAAGGTTGGGTATGTGTTATCACTCCTTCCAGATAACTTATATATGTGACGGTGTCTCCACCAACAATAATGGGGTATGTTCTTGGAGTAAAATATTTGGTCAGAGTATCATAATTATCCAGGAGATGACCATAACTGCCAACACTATTACCTGTACTGTGGCATTTATAACAATTACTTTTGAGAATGGGAACCACATTTTGAGAATAGCTCATATTCTGAGTATTGCAATCTGATGTCAACTGTTCATGGTTACATGAACCCAAAAAAATAACAGACACGACTACGAGCGTCATTACAATTGAAAGTTTTTTTATCATATGTCGCAGTTATGAGATAAGTTGATTATTATTTTTTGATCACACAATCAACCAAGTTCACATCCATCAGGAAACCTGTGCATTTACCTTTGATTGTTATAGAATCTCCGCTTTTGAATTTATCGCCTGTGTCAAGGTCTTTTTTCAGGATACTGCAATTAACGCCACCCTGTTCGGAGCCCTTCAGATTTAAGGAAACATAATTACCCGATTCGCTTACCGAAGAAATACTCCCGGATACTTCAATTACTTTTCCAACCCATTTTTTATTGGCGATATTTTCTGAGTTTAGGAATTCATTGTATAGATTCCTTGCAGAAAGTGCCGCTACTGCCTGTTCCCCGGATGAATTGTGATGCGGCAGGGTTACTTTATAAATACCCCAGGCAGCAAGGAGGAGTAATATGATGCCGAAGCTAAAAAAATATCTTTTTCGCATATAAAAATATATACGGTTTAGCTTAACGGAAAGAATGAGTGATACCAAGATATATGCCTGTACTGGAAATTGGCAAATTGCCGATTCCAATTCCCTGCAATGGTATTTTTACATAGGGTTCGATCCTGATTTTATTATTTCCATTAATAGTAAATTCATAACCGCCACTCACGTGAATAATGGAAAAAAAATAATTGGATGAATGATTTGAATTAAATGAATAAGCCCATTGAGATCCCGTACTATCCACAATCGCAGAATAATTTTCTTTTTTCATCAGATAAGATGATAACCCGCCTGTAATAAAAAATCCATGATTACTTCTGGACGCAAAATCATATCGAATGGATAAAGGAATTTCGAACATATTACAATTGCCATTTACACTTAATATATATGAATAAGAAGGGATGTGGATTTGATCTTTACTAAAATATTTTCCCTCCGTGTAGTAGAATTTTTTATCCCACAGCAAACTCGTTTCAATAGCAAAATGTTTATTGAAACGATAACCTGCCAATGCCCCCAGGCTATACCCAAGTTGTTCGACTGATTGAAATTTAACAGTACTGAAATCAGGGCCTCCAATGAAACCAAGATAAAAACCTTTGTTAGCCTGAATTTTCTTTGTATTTGATTTGGCTGCGGGGGGAGCTATTTTCATTGCACCGGATGGAGCTGATGGCAATGTCTTTCCTTCAACTGTTATGGTTGCATTTATTCCTGATACAGACAGGGAAAGAGGTTTTATTGCTGGTGACGGCGCTAAAGAATTCTGATTGTTTTCTGAGTTTCCTGAAACGGAAGAACCGGCGTACAAACCTCCGCCAGTAACAAGCGAAATATCTGTATTTTTTGAATTATTGCCATTTCTGTTTGCAGGTTCCATGATTATTTTGCTGCCATTCTTAACGTTTGATATTTTATTTGTAAGTTTTTGCGTACTGCTGCTGGATGATTCATTTTGAAGAGAAATCTTATTCGGATCTGTTTTCTGTTCCAGATCAGTTTTTATTTTTTCTGCTAGTATACCCGGTTTTTTTAAGGAGGCGTCAGATTTTCTCATATCATCCTTCTTAATATTATTTGCCGAAGTACCAATTGATTGTTTTTTTGATGAAGAAAAATAAACGACTGAACCAAGGCCAATAGGAATGAGCAGCAATAGCAAAAGCCAGCTTCGCTTATTCCGGCTTGATCTTTTATTCATGCCGGGAACAGCAGCCGGATCTCCAAAACCTTCTTCATTGAGTTTTCCAGTCACGGCATCCCAGTCGGATCCTGAGGTTTTGAGCGGATAAAGCTCGCCTGCCTTTTGAAACAGGTGGTCCATATCGTTTTCTAAATGCTCCATGATTTCGATTCCTCCTTTTCTTTAATGATCTTTTGTAAAATTCCCCTTGCACGTGATAAATTTGACTTTGACGTACCCACTGAAATTCCCAGGGTATCAGCAATTTCAAAATGCGTGCAGCCGTCTATTACAAACATGTTAAAGACTACCCGGTACATTGGCGGAAGACTTTTCACATAACTGATCAATTCCTTATATAACAATAACTGATCGGCTTTCTGGCTGTTGTCCGGTTCTTCCCATACATATTCCGGAATACCGCCAATCTCCGGTGTCATATTATTTTTCCTCAGCTCATCTATTGACGTGTTAATTATTATCCGTTTCATCCATGCCATGAGCAATCTTTCAGGATAGTCCTCTTCCTCATATCTGAACCTTTCCATATGACGGAATACTTTTACAAATCCATCATTGGTGATATTTACCGCGATATCATATCTGTACACATATCTGAAAGCAATCTTCAGCGCATAACCATAGAATCGCTCATAGAGCAATTTCTGGCTCCGCGGCTCCTGTTTTTTACACCCTTCTATGATCTGAATTATGTTATCCAAAGTTTTCTAATATCTAGCTACAGAATCTGCGAATTCAATCCAACTTACGGTGCCGGCGAAGTATATTCATTACTAACAGGCCAAAAGCCAGGTGATGCTATACTGACTCCCCGTGTATTGCCTCGCACAAGTGAATCCAATCCAAATCGGTAAAGTGGCCATCCCTTATAAGTCAATTGTGTTTTGCCAAATACAGATATACTTGCAAATGCCTTTTTATCCAAAGTCGAAGGTAAGCTTTGTATGGTGCTTAATTGAACGATGGGAAACGAAGCATCATTACTAAAATCTGATTTAGTAAAGGTGTTGGTATTAGCCGTATCTTTTGAAAATCTATATAAGGTAACACCCCGGTCATCCGTTATATAAATTGTATTTCCAGTCGCGGCTTTATAAGTACTGTCGTACAAAACTTTATCATTTCCAATCAGTTGGGTTTCTGCGATCATGAGGGTATAATCCGGTTTGGCAACAAAAAATATACGATTGATCCCATCCCCGGTAATATCCCCTGCAGCAGCGTCCCCTTTAAAATAATATAAAGGCCATCCCTTATAGGTTGTCTGCTTAGTATTATCTGAACGCGTGATGGTAGAAAAATCTGATTGGGAAAGTCCGGCGCCGAACGAAGGACCGTTTACATAAAAAGCCGGCCAGTTCACAAGACAACTGCCATTGCAAGAAGAATTTCCATTTGCGTCAAATGAGTAGAAATACAAAGCTTTTCCGGAACTATCAGTTATTACAGACCCAAAATGGGAATCTGTTTTAACTATTATTGAATAAACCGGAGTTACCACTGGAGGCGGGTTCGTATAACCTCCGCCCGAGCCGTAACCTGAACTTTTTGAACAGGAATCAAAACCACCAATCAGCAACAGCGGTATTACCGCTGATAATATATATTTAAACCGCATTATTTTTTGATTTACTTAATACTTATATGTAGAAAAGCGCTTAGTAGTGAGTACGATTTTTTGTGAGGCGGGTTGCGTTCCGATTTGACCAAAGTCGGGAATGTTAAAGAGCTGTATATATAGGAGTCGCTTTAATGGCATTTATTCATTAAGTTTGATTACAACAAACAACGAACGTGTGTCGAATTTGTATTATTCTTTTACTCCTCTCTTCTTATTATCTCTCACTTGCAAATGGAAAAATTCATTCCAATCCTGAAACAAACATCAACTGGATAACTATCTGGCTTGGTTTTTTATTCGGGGTTCTGTTTACCATCTTATTCCGGTTTTTGAATAGAAAATCAATGACAAATGATCAGCGAAGTGATGCAGGCGTTCCTTTGAGTGGCTGGGTTGTCTTATTGGGCCTTACCCTGGCAATAAGAATTTTATTGCAGGGATTTGCATTAATGAATGAGCATTATTTCCTGAAGTCAGGCTGGGTACAGTTGGAACAGGCTGGTGGAATGAAACTGCATTTTCTATCAATATTTGAATTGTTTCTTTCTTTATTTTCTCTTATCAGTTCGGGTGTTTTATTGTATTGGTTTTTTGGAAGAAGAGATATTTTTCCGTCAATGTTCATATATTATGTTAGTTTTTTTCTAATCGCCCAATTTGCCTTATGGATTATATATGATAATATCAGCCTGCCGTTAGATATGACGGTGATTCGTCATGAAATGCTTAATCAATTTTTCAGGATGTCTTTGTATTCATTGATCTGGGGCGCTTATGTATGGAATTCAGAGCAGGTTAAACAAACCTTTATATATCCTCCGAATTAACAGAATGAAAGTTATGAATTATGGATTATGGGTTATGAGTTTACATCAACCATCAGTTAAAATCATAACTCATAATCCATATCCTATAATCAGATTACAACGCCGACAAATATCCCGCCAGTCTATTTATAGCATATGCAGCTTGCTTAATGCCGGTTTCTGCTTCGGGGAAATTTCTTTGTTCGATAGATTCCCTGATACCTGGTAAAGTTTTTACTGAATATCCGGTATAATATCCGGGAGCGTATAAAACATGTTTATACCAGGGCCTCAGCGGAAGTCCCGCATCAAGCAGGAGTTCCTGCTCCGCTCTGAAGAGCATCCTGTTCAGACTGTCTTTTTGTAAAGCATCCATTCCCTTATTTCCCATTACTTCAATTGCATGCTCTGAAGATTTTCCCAGACTTGTAACAGCATTTTCTAATGGCGAAAAATCAATATAAGGAACTTCCTGTTTGGCAGCAGCAGGAAAATAAGGCTTTGTCGGATCTGAAGCAATGATTAAATATTTTTTTCGAATGATTTCATTGTTGATGACAGTAGTTTCCCTGAGGTTTGCAGTCAATGTTTGGAGTTCCAAGGTATAGGATTTAATTTCTTTGAATAGAATTCTGAAATCAAAAGGCAGAACATCTGCATCAAGCATACGAAGCGAGATATGTCCTGCAACTTTTGAAAGAGATGCACAATAGTAAAATCCCGGATCTATGAACCTGATGTAATTATCATAAGAATCATATATCGAATGATAAGAACCCCCGTTGTCTTCACCTGTAAACTCCAGGTTGATGGAAGGAATTCCCAGATGCTGAAGGAAAGGAGAAAAGTCTGAGCCCGTTCCCAGTGCTTCCAGATGCAAACTTGGTTTTTCCATAAATTCTTTCGCCTGTGAAGGACTTTCGGCAGTGGCAATTTTATGCGCTTTTATTCTTTCATAAATACTCACACCTGTTTGCGGATCATTAATATTTTTGGCAACTTCATCTACCATACCCTGCAAAGCATGCGAGCCTCCGGCATTTAAAAATCCCCTCCCGTTTTCATCTGAATTAATATAGATAACTGCATTTTTCTGTAGTAATGCAGCGTGGTCCTCTACCCATTCTGTTGATCCCACCAATGCAGGTTCTTCACCATCCCAGGCACAATAAACAATAGTTCGCTTGGGTTTCCAACCAGACTTTACCAATGTGCCTAATGCCTTGGCTTCTTCCAGCATAGAGGCCTGTCCGCTTATCGGATCCATAGCGCCATTCACCCAGGCATCGTGATGATTTCCCCTGATCACCCATTCATCCGGAAATTCTGTGCCTTTTATACTACCGACGACGTCATAACATGGTACCAGTTTCCAGTCAAATTGCAATTGCAAATGAACGATTGACTTCCCTGGCCCCACATGATAGGTAATAGGCAGGGCGCCCCGCCAGTTTTCGGGAGCAACTGGCCCAGTAAGGGTTTCCAGCAATGGCTTTGCGTCATGATAACTGATAGGTAACACAGGAATTTTAAGCAGGTTTGGAGCATCCAGATGCGACGCATACCTTTTAGCATCCTTTGTAGCACCAATCCCGGGTGTGAGCGGGTCACCAGGATATATAACCATATCCATGACACTGCCACGCTGAACACCATATTCATTCTTGAACGATCCTTTCGGGTATATGTCCCCCTGATAATAACCATCATCTTTCGGATCGGAATAATTTATACAACCAATCGCCCCGTGCTCCCGTGCAATTTTAGGTTTAATACCCCGCCAGCTTTGGCCATACCTGGCAATAACGATTTTCCCTTTTACATCAATTCCCATTTTAGCCAGTTCGTCATAGTCGGCATGTAAACCGTAATTCACGTAAACAAGTTCAGCAGTTACATCACCATCGGCACTCCAGGCATTATAAGTCGGGAGCTGGCCCTGCTGGCCACTTGTATGATCTTCTTTTAATGCAGGTTCCTTTAATAATGCCCGATAAGTCTGAGGTGAAGTCATTTCAAGAATCCTGATTCTGGGTTCAGGAAACAGCACCTGGTACACATCTAAATGTGTATCAAATCCATAATCCCGTAGTTTTTGTTGAATTTTAACTGCTACTTCTTTACTTCCAACGGAACCCAGATTATGTGGCACCGATGAAAGATCCCGGATAGTCAGGCCTATATTTTCCCTGCTTATAAGATCATCGAATGCTTTTTCTTTTCTCAACTCTTCCCTGGAACTGCTATCATTGAATCCTGAAATCTGATTTTGTTGTGCCGGCAATACAGTATGCAGGGAAACAAATAATAAAACAAAAAATCCTGTGCGCATAATTATTTAGATATGAATAAAAGTACTTATAAAATTGAAATCGATTCTGCGGGAATGAATCTTCATCCAATTCAATATTTGCAGACTTCAACAGATAGTCTTAGTAACTTACGTTAAACAATGATGATGAAAACCTTCGAACCCGAAAAAGTCAGACAGTTTTTTTTTATTATAGTTCTGATGATAATGGGCATCATCCTTTTTACCTACCTGAAATCATTCCTGCCTTCTTTTCTGGGTGCTATTACTTTTTATGTACTGATGAGAAAATATGTAAAGCGGATGATAGAGAGAAAATGGTCTCCTTCCGGAGCTGCACTTATGCTTATGCTGCTTTCGTTTTTAATCATTCTGATGCCGGTTTTTATATTTGTAAATACTGTCAGTTCGAAAATTGGTTATGTAATTAATCATTCTACGGAGATAACAGGTTCAATCATTACTTTCCTGAAAAATCTTGAAGCGCATATCGGCTATAATTTTTTGAATGAGGAAACTATCCGTAATCTCAGCGGTATGGCTCTTCAGCAGCTTCCTCTTATACTGGGTGCTACTGTAAATTCACTGGTTGCCCTGGTGATCATGTATTTCCTTTTGTATTTTATGTTAACGAATTGTAACAAGATGGAAGAATGGATGGAAGATGTGTTGCCGTTGCGTAAGGATAACCTTGATCGTGTGAAACGCCAGATGAAACAGATGGTTATTTCAAATGCCGTAGGTATTCCATTGATTTCAATTTTGCAGGGAATTGCCGGCTTGATCCTTTATCTGATTCTGGGAATAAAGGAACCTTTACTATGGTTTGCTCTTACCGCTTTTACTTCAATACTGCCTCTTGTCGGTTCAGCACTTACCTACGTTCCGCTGGCTATTATTCAGATTGCTGGCGGAGAAACTGCAAAGGGTATAATCATACTGGTATATGGACTAGGCGTTATTGTAACCATGGATAATGTCTTTCGAATTTGGCTCCAGCGACGTATTGGGAATGTACATCCTTTGATCACACTTTTCGGTGTTTTTGTAGGTGTTCCTTTATTTGGTTTTATTGGCCTCATCTTTGGCCCATTGCTTATTTCAATATTCATTTTACTAATGCGTATCTATCGTATAGAGTTTATAAGTCCGGATGAAAGTCTTGCAGATTAAAAACAAGTAAAAGAGTATGGGAGTCTGAAAATGTGTTGTCAGTCTGCCCTATTTATGAAAGTTGTTGTTTCTCCGATCAATGAATATGAAAAAGGGCCGATCGTCCGGCCCTCTAAAAGAATAAACTGAAATATTATTATACGCGACTGGCTAATTCTTTGCCTGCTTTGAATTTAGCCACTTTTTTAGCTTTTATTTTAATGGTCGCACCTGTTTGTGGATTCCGGCCATTACGAGCTGCACGTTTTGAAACTGAAAAAGTCCCAAAACCTACAAGTGTTACTTTGTCTCCTTTTTTGAGTGTTTTTGCAATGGCTTCTGTAAACGAATCGAGGGCAGCCCCAGCCTGTGTTTTTGTAAGGCCTGCGTCATCGGCTAATTTTGCAATCAGTTCTGCTTTGTTCATGGAAAATGTTTTTATTGATTTCGATAAAGGGCAAATATAAGGCTATGGATTTAGAAGCCTGATCCAAGAAAAGAAATTTAGTCAGCAAACCACCTGAAACCGGTCTTTTTAGCTGAAAACAGCCATTTACGGATAAAATGTGCTGTTAATCTTTGTCAACGGTTCCCCGGAGAGACCTGATCCCTGCTATATATACTTCATGAGCTGATCTTTCAATGGTCTCATTCCTTCGGTAGCGGGCTTTTCAATAATGTACAGGTTTTGAATGCCACGGGTATTAGGAATATTTTTATCAACTATAAATTTGGGTATTTCTGTGTATGCAAAATCTATCAGGCCAGCAGCGGGATACACGGCAAGGGATGTACCGATGATTACAAAAATATCGGCTCCCTGTACGAAACGACTTGCATTCATTATGAGTGGAACAGGTTCTTCGAACCAAACAATATGTGGTCTTAATTGTCCGCCATCAGGAGCCTTGTCGCCAAGGCGAATATCATCCCTGATAGAAAAGACGTGCGAATCATCCAGCTCACTGCGCATCTTGAAAATTTCACCGTGAAGATGCAATACCTGGGAAGATCCTGCTCTTTCATGCAGGTCATCAATATTCTGCGTGATTATCTGAACATTAAAATATTCTTCCAGTCTGGCAAGTTCCAGATGTGCTTCATTAGGAATGGCAACGCACACATTCTTGCGGCGCATATTATAAAATTTCAAAACTAGTTCAGGATTTTTCCTCCATCCTCCGGGAGTTGCTACTTCATTTACATCATAACCTTCCCAAAGTCCGTCGCTGTCTCTGAACGTTTTTAAACCGCTCTCAGCACTTATGCCTGCACCGGTTAAAACAACTAAATTCTTTTTCATTCAAAAATTTGCAATTGTTTTATGCACAAAACTGAAATAATCATACTCTCACACTCTCACATTTGTTTAATTCCATTTAATGCTGCCTTCAAATTAATCCCTTTTCCGAGTACTGGTTTGAAAAGATCCCCTTCACTAATTATCCGATTCAGGATATTATGTATGGTAAAATCTTTCATCTTCAATCCTTTCTTGACCTCCTCCCAATGCAGGGGTGTGGAAACGGTCGCTCCGGGTTTTGGTCGCAGGGAATAAGCTGCAGCAAGTGTAGCCTGAGTACGGTTTTGCAGAAAGTCAAGATATATTTTCCCTTTACGTTTCTCAAGAGGTCTTTCAATACTGGTAAAGCCAGGGGTTTCTGCATTTACTTTCGTCACGACCGCCTTTGCAAATTCTTTCGATTCTTCAAAAGTATATTTTGCTTCTAGTGGGATATAAATATGTAATCCAGTCGAACCGGAAGTTTTGCAATAAGAATCAATACCCAGGGTTTTAAGAATCTGGTGGGTGATCTGTGCAGCTTCAATTACCTGGTTAAATGGATTTGTATCCGGATCAAAATCAATGATACACCAATCAGGGCGATCCGGGCTTTTAATGGTACTGGACCACGGATTCAGTTCGATGCATCCCAGGGAAACCATATAAAGGAGACTCGCTTCATTTGTGCATACGAGGAATTCTTTGTCTCTTGCATCACCTTCACTATGATACGCAAATTTTTCAATCCAGTCGGGCGCCTTACCCTTTACATCTTTCTGATAAAAACCTCCTCCTGCAATTCCATTTGGAAATCGGTTGAGTGATTGCGGCCGGTTTTTCAGATAGGGTAGAATAAAAGGTGCCACCCCAGAATAATAATTCAGCAAATCCCTCTTCGTTAATTTTTCTTTGGGCCAGTAGATTTTGTCCAGATGAGAAAACTGTAGTTCATGCCCGTTGATATACTTCGACTGGGTTTCATCCGAAGAATTCAAAAGTATTTTTCCGGGGTTTGGCCGTATATGCTTTACTTTTTCAGGCATCAAGAGGAGCTTAA
>JABDDT010000022.1 GCA_013287475.1 Bacteroidota bacterium | reverse complement strand
GGTAAGATTAGCCGTCAGTTGCAGACACAGATATAAACAATTGTCGATTTTTTCCTGATCTTCAGGTGTGGTCGTTTCTTTACCTGCTTTTTTCCATGGCTCTTTTTCCTGAAGATATTTGTTTCCTTTTCTTGCAAGGTCAACAATTGAATAAAGGGCATCACGGAATTTATATTGTTCGAGCAGGTTTTCAACAGTAATTTTTGTCTGTTCAATCTGGCGTATCAGTTCATCATCGGAAGCCTCTTTAATATTCTCATGCCAGAAAGGAACTTTTCCTTTGCAAAGTTTATGCATCAGTACAAAAGTCCTGTTTACAAAATTTCCGAAAATGGACACGAGTTCGCTGTTATTCCGGTCCTGAAAATCCTTCCATGTAAAATCATTATCCTTGGTTTCAGGAGCGTTCGCGCAAAGAACGTAACGGAGAACATCTTCACATCCGGGAAAATCTTCCACGTATTCATGTACCCAGACAGCCCAGTTGCGGCTTGTAGAGACCTTTTCTCCTTCAATATTCAGAAATTCATTGGCTGGTACATTGTCAGGCAAAACAAAATGTCCATGAGCCTCCAGCATAGCAGGGAAAATAATACAATGAAATACAATATTGTCTTTACCAATAAAGTGTACCAGTTTGGTATCAGTCTGTTGCCAGTAGTCTGCCCATTTTGGGGTTAACTCTTTTGTAGCAGAAATATAACCGATGGGAGCGTCGAACCATACGTACAATACTTTTCCTTCGGCATTCGGCAGGGGCACTTTAATTCCCCAGTTACCATCACGTGTCATGGCGCGGGACTGTAAACCGTTATCGAGCCAGCTTTTACACTGTCCATAAACGTTATTCTTCCATTCTGTATGGCCATTGAGGATCCATTCTTTCAGAAATTTTTCATAATGCTGGAGCGGAAAATACCAATGTTTGGTTTTTCTCTTAACCGGGACAGCATCACTGAGCGTACTTCGCGGATTAATCAGCTGGTCGGGACTTAGTGAAGATCCGCAACGTTCGCACTGGTCACCAAAAGCATTTGGATTGCCACAGATCGGGCAGGTGCCGGTGATATATCGGTCGGCCAGAAAAATTTTTGCTTGCTCATCATAGAACTGTTCTGTTTCTTTCTCTTCAAAAATATGATCATCGTACAATTTTTTAAAGAACGCAGATGCTGTTTCATGATGTACGGGGTTGGTTGTACGGGAGTAAATGTCGAAAGAGATAAACATCTGCCCGAAACTTTTTTTAATAAGAGCATGGTATTTGTCAACCACCTGTTGTGGTGTAATTCCTTCTTTCATTGCCCGGATCGTTATTGGAACACCGTGTTCATCACTGCCTCCGATAAAAAGGATGTCTTTTTTGCGGGCTCTCTGATAGCGCACATAAATATCTGCAGGAATATAGCAGCCTGCAAGATGGCCGATATGAATAGGTCCGTTTGCATAAGGAAGGGCGGCAGTAACCAGGATGCGGTTGTATTCTTTCATAATTTGATGACGGATTGCAAAAATACGTTAAAGAGGCGTAACGCCTAACGCTTAACGCCTAACGCCTAACGCATTTTTAAGCGAATCTTTGAATTAAATGCTGTTAACTGTCTACTGTTAACAGTTAACTTTATTTGATGAAGAGAAAGTCTTTCCTGGGATCCCTGTTGGGTGGCCCTTTGCTGGCATCGGCGAATTTTAAGTCTTCGCATATTGAGGATAACAATATTTTGGATGGAATACCCTGGCGTATTCCGTCTTATCTGAAAGCAGGAGATACAGTTGGAATTACTTGTCCCGCAGGATTTATGACACCGGAAGAAATCCTGCCGGCAGTGCAGACGATAAAAAGCTGGGGATTTAATCTGCGCATAGGCAGGACCGTAGGAGCCCGCGATTTCATTTTTGGGGGAACAGATGCAGAAAGGTTGGCAGACCTGCAGCAAATGCTGGATGATCCTTCTATCCAGGCTATCATGTGTGCAAGGGGGGGTTACGGATGTGTCAGGATTATTGATCAGCTGGATTGGAAGAAATTCATAGAAAGGCCAAAATGGATTATAGGATTCAGCGATATTACGGTTATTCATGCACAACTTAATCATCAGTTTCATATAGCTTCCATTCATTCAAAAATGTGCAATAGTTTTCCGGAGGTTTCTGAACAGATTGAAAAAGGTCAATGGGAAAGTATTTTATCCATTGAAGCTGCATTAACAGGTAAGAGGATTGAATATCCAATCGTATATGATGAGGGTAACAGATCCGGATTTGGACAGGGAATACTGGCTGGTGGAAATCTTAAAACGATCGAGACCCTTGCCGGTTCTGCATCAGATCTGCGTACCGAAGGGATGATCCTGTTCCTGGAAGATACCGGGGAATATTTATATAGTATTGACCGTATGTTTTATAATCTGAAGCGCACGGGCAAGCTTGAAAATCTAAAAGGGTTGTTGATTGGGGCATTCCGTGTTAAACCCGATGACCCCGGAGATGAGTTTGGAAAAAGTGTTTACAATATCGTATTGGAACAGGTAGCTGAATATAAATATCCGGTTTGTTTTAATTTCCCCGTTGGCCACGTAAAAACAAATTATGCATTGAAATGTGGTGTGAAGCATGAATTAAATATTGATTCGGTTAGCGTTAGTTTTAAAGAAATCACTTAAGCCTAAAGCCCAAAGCTTAAAGCCCAAAGCCCAAAGCTTAAAGCTTAAAGCCTAAAGCCTAAAGCCGAAAGCCTAAAACTTTAGTGGTTGTTTAGAATCCTGAATAATGAATATTATAAGTTTGAATTATAAAAATCAGATTTGAATCACATTCAATTTTTATTATTTCCAATCTAGTTTTAGGCTTTCGGCTTTAGGCTTTGGGCTTTGGGCTTTAAGCTTTAGGCTTTAAAAAGGTCAACCATGTCAAATACAACCCCTCCTTACTTAAAAAGTGGCGACACCATCGGCATTGTTTGCCCCGCCGGTTTTATGTCTGCCGAAAGAATTGTACCCTGTGTAAATACTTTGACATCATGGGGCTTCCGGGTTAAGATCGGAAAAACAGTCGGTGGCACTTCTTCCAATTATTTTTCAGGTACTGATGCGGAAAGACTGGAGGATCTGCAGGAAATGCTGGATGATGATGAAGTAGCGGCGATTTTATTTGGGAGGGGAGGATATGGATTGAGCAGAATTATTGAAAAGATCAGTTTTAAGAGATTCCGTAAATCACCTAAATGGATCCTGGGCTATAGTGATATCACTTTATTGCACGCACATATATATTCAAATTATGAAATTGCTACCGGGCACACAGCAATGGCCGGTGCTTTTCTTGATACGGGACCTGATGATCCATTTATACATTCCATTCGGGATCTCCTGACAGGTAAAAAGTTGCAATTTTTCTGTGAACCGCATCCTTTTAACCGGAGAGGAGATGTGGAAGCAGTGCTTATGGGTGGCAATCTTACTTTACTTGCGCATACCGTAGGAGGCCCATCGGATTTTAAAACCAAGAACCTCATCCTTTTTATTGAAGATATAGGGGAATATTTATACAATGTAGACCGGATGCTTCATCAGTTAAAGAGAGCCGGAAAATTCAATAAACCTGCAGCGCTCGTGATTGGAAGTTTTACAGATATGAAAGATACAGAAAGGCCTTTCGGACAGGATGCTTATGAAATAATCCGCGATGTACTTGCAGAATATGACTTTCCGGTTTGTTACGGATTTCCGGTCGGTCATGTAAAAGATAATTTTGCCCTGAAATGTGGCGTGGAATATAAGCTGAGAGTAGGTAAAGAAAAGGTTTCGATGGAGGAAATTTAAACGAACAGTGAGCGTATCAAAACCGGACATCACAAATAAGGATACTCGTTTAAATTATTGAAAAAGAACATTTTGGATTACTGGCATTCCTTTAGCCACTTAAAAAGAAATTCCAAAAAATATTCATCATGCTGAAGAACTATTTTAAAATTGCTTATAGAAATCTGACCAGAAATAAAGCTTTTTCTTTTATAAATATTCTTGGTTTAGCTGTGGGTCTGGCTACCTGCGTGTTGATGATACAATACATTTTTAGTGAACTGGGATATGATAAGCAGATCAAAAATGCCGATCGCATATTCAGGATTGCATATAAAGCAGTTAAAAAAGTTAACCCTGAAGATAAATCCTGGGCATCGACTTCTGCACCCATAGCCTGGGGACTTAAATCAGATATGCCTGAAGTAGAACAATCAACCAGGCTGCTCAAATTTCCCTCATTGGATAAAATGCTCCTGAAATATGAACATGGGAACGATAAAAAATCATTTTATGAAAGCAATGGATATTATGTAGACTCTACATTTTTCCAGATTTTCACATATGACTTTATTTTTGGAAATTCTCAAACTGCACTGAATGAGCCCAACAGTATTGTAATTTCAAACCAGATAGCCCGTAAAATATTTGGAAATGAAAACCCAGTAAATAAATCAATCACTGTTGGATTACCATATGGCGATTTCATTTATACAGTTAAAGGAGTTTTTGATGATTCAAAAATAAAATCTCACATACCAGCCCATTTCTTCCTCTCCATGAAGAACGGGGATGTGGGTACCTGGGTCCAAATTCAAACAAACTGGGCCACTAACAATATTTTTCATACTTACGTGAAATTAAAAGAAGGTGTAAACGCTGGGAATTTTGAAGGAAAGCTGCAGGCATTCATCGATCGCAGAGGAGGAAAAGATCAGAAAGAATTAGGAATTCTCAGACAATTATTTATTCAACCAGTACCTGATATCTATCTTCATTCCGATTTGGACAATGAAATTGCTCCAAACGGAAATATTACATATTTGTATATTCTCGGAAGCATCGCTTTATTTGTTTTGCTGATAGCCTGCATTAATTTTATGAATCTTTCAACTGCCCGTTCCTTAAAACGGGCAAAAGAAGTCGGTGTAAGAAAAGTACTTGGAGCGGAAAGAAAATCACTGGTATATCAATTTCTGGGTGAATCAATTTTGATGAGTTGTCTTGCATTGTTGACAGCGTTGATAATTGCTTATTTAATATTACCCTTATTTAACAATCTCACTCAAAAGAATATTACGCTTTTTGATCAGTCGAGTATCTGGGTTTGGATTATTTTACTCACTGCAGGAACCGGATTATTGTCGGGAGTCTATCCTGCATTTTATCTTTCCTCATTCAGACCCATAACGGTTCTAAAGGGAAAATTGCTGAATAATTTTTCAGGTGCCGCGATTCGTAAGGGTCTTGTTGTATTTCAGTTTGTTATTTCTATTTGCCTTATTCTGGGAGTTATAATAATACAAAGGCAATTGCAATATATGGATAGCCAGCAACTTGGATTTAATAAGAACCAGCAACTCATTTTGCCTTTACAGAGTCCGTCTGTCATTAAAAATTACGAGGTATTGAAAACTGAGTTGTTGAAAAAACCAGGGGTGAAGAATGTTACCAGTGGATCCACATATCCCGGTATTTCAAGTGTAGATGATATGGTTTTTTATGCTGAGGGAAAATCCGTAAAAGAAGCGATAGATATTAAACTGGCCAATATTGATAACGACTATTTCGAAACTTTGGGATTGAAAGTAATTGCAGGCACGGGATTTTCAAAAGAATTTACTGCAGATTCTAACAATATCGTACTAAATGAAACTGCTCTGCGGGACTTGGGATATCCGGTAAAAACTGCAATCGGCAGGAAAATTTATTTTGATTTCCAGGGAAGTCACAATACAATGCAAATCATAGGAGTCGTTAGAAATTTTAATTATGAAAGCCTGTATAATAGAATTAAACCTTTTGCATTTAATACTTTGATGGGGAATAAGCATGCCTACGTAATAGCCAATATTTCAACAAAAAATTATGCCGGCATCTTACAGGGAATTGCAACATCCTGGAGTAGAATCAATCCCGGAATGCCATTTGTATATTCATTTCTTGACAAAGATTTTCAAAAGAATTATGAAAAAGACCAGCGGGCATCCGGAATTGTCTGGAGCTTTACAGTGATTGCAATCCTGATTGCCTGCCTTGGATTATTTGGTTTGTCTGCATTTGCCGCTGAACAACGCTTTAAAGAAATAGGTGTAAGAAAAGTGCTTGGCGCTTCAGTAATCAGCATTGTAAGATTATTGTCCAAAGATTTTATCAGAATGGTTTTAGTAGCCATAGTTGTTGCCGCTCCGATCGGATGGTATTTTATGAATAAATGGTTAGAGGGTTTTGCTTACAGAACTCCCGTCAGCTGGTGGATATTTGCAATCACTGGTTTTCTTGCGATATTAATAGCACTCGTTACCGTCAGTTTTCAGGCAATCAGAGCGGCGATCGGCAATCAGGTAAAAAGCCTGCGGTCCGAATAAGAGACCTGAATTGCCCTCACACCCTCACACTCTCACACTCTCACACTCTCACACTTTTATAGTGCCATACTCCCATACTTTCCTAAAGCGTATAACATACCTTTGCAAATAATTTCTTTTGATGAGTATTATCAGAAAATTTCTTCTTTATGCGCTGGGTGAAAAACGTTATTTACGGCTGTTGGCCAATTCATTTCAGAAATTATATAAAACCGGCCGTTTGAGTGTGGATTACCAGGATATTTATTTTTTGAAAAATATTATCAATCAGGGGGACTATTGCATTGACATTGGTGCGCATCTCGGATATTTTACAGTTGAAATGAGTCGCCTGGCCGGGAATCACGGACATGTATTTGCGATTGAACCGATGACTAAATTCTTCAATACCCTGAAAGTTTTAGTATCAAATATTAAAAACGGGAATATCACCCTCTTTCAATATGCGATGGGTGGAGGAGAAGCCTTTGTAGAAATGGGCATTCCCAGAGTGAATAAAGTCAAAAAATTCGCTTATGCAAGAGTGATTCGAACCAGTACTTTTCTTGAATATGTGGAATCTGAGAAAGTTAAAAATGTAACGGGTGATGAGATATTTTGCGATTTATCCAGGGTGGATTTTATAAAATGTGATGTTGAAGGTCTGGAACTGGCTGTATTTCAGTCTTTCGTTGAAATCATAGATAAACACCGCCCCGTGATCCTATGTGAGCTCGGAGATCCCCAGGAAAGAAAAAGATTGCTGGATCTTTTTTCACCGTTTAATTATAAGATGTATTACCTGGAAAATAAAAAATTAAGATCCTTCTCACCTGAAAGTACAGTTGCCCCGGTATCACACAATCACTACTTTATACCTGAAAGACGTTTACAAAATTTATCCCACCTGATTTCATAATGTAGAAATGTGGGATTGTAAATAATTGCAGAGCAATTATTATGTTAGAATGGAGGAATGAAATTTATAATTTAATTTTTAATTTCATTCTTACATTCTAGATCTCCACAATTTCACGTTTTCCACATTGTGAAAATCAGCCTTTCCTGTTTCGTTAAGAATTTAAAAATATTGTAGTATTAGTTTTCTCCAATTCTTTTTAAACTTAAATCAGGCAAGGGTGAAACTATCAGTGGGAATTTCTCAATAAGGACATTGGACGGATCCAGTCCGAATCCCCTTTCCTCAGATAAACTGGCTTCTTTCAGCCAGAAATATAATTTCATGATTACTCTTTCGAAAAATGAGAGTTCATTATCCTGGCTCAGGTATTTCTCCATTACTACCACCTGAAAATCACCGACAACATTATTTCTTTCCAGCGATTCGTACCTGCTGGTAATATTGACTTCCCTGTTTTTTACAAGGTCCTCCACTACTTTCCGGATCATCAGATTAATTCTGGGTTCAATCCTGAAACCAAGCCTGAATTCCACACGAATGATGTCATTGGGAATAATATGCGTTACCGAGTATTCAGAAATATATGGTTCATCCAGTGTATCTATATGAACGAACCAGTAGATATCTGCGCGTTTGGGTTTTTTATTTAGTATTGAATAAATTATTTTATGTTCAATTTCCTTGGGGTTATTCGCACTCGTCATATACATCAGATGCGTAGCGAATTTTGGAACACTGCGGTCTGTACTCAGCTCCTGGATCTGCGGAATATAATTTTCCAATCGAACGAATTCAACATAACGATTTTTAATTTTTCGTGAGCGGTACCATACATACATGACCCCGAATAAAGCCCCTCCTACAATCAGAGTTACGAAACCACCATGAGGAAATTTTTCAAGATTTGCAAAAAGGAAACTGAATTCTATAATCAGGTATACGGTCAGATACAGATAGATTAATGCCGTTGGGACACGTCGGGATATGAGAAAGTTGGAAAATAAAATGGAAGTTGCCAGCATGCATAACGTGATGGCCAGTCCGTATGCGGCTTCCATATGAGAAGAAGAACGGAAATAAATGGTAATGCCGCAACATCCGACAAATAAAAGAAAATTAATGGCCGGAATATACAATTGTCCTTTCTGTTCTGTGGGATAACTGATACGGAACTTGGGCCAAAGGTTCAGCCGCATAGCTTCACTTATCAGCGTGAAGGATCCGCTGATCAGAGCCTGGCTGGCGATAATGGCTGCCGCGGTCGCAATCAGGATACCCGGAATCAGGAACCAGTCAGGCATGATACTGAAAAATACACTATTATGGGCTGTATCGAATACTTTGCCCATCTGGTTATGCAGGAGCCATGCACCTTGGCCGAGATAATTTAAAATAAGACAGGTTTTCACATAAATCCAGGATATGCGGATATTACTTTTGCCGCAATGTCCCAGGTCTGAATAAAGAGCCTCAGCTCCGGTTGTACAAAGAAATACAGCACCCAGTAACCAGAATCCTTTGGGATATATAGTCAATATCTCAATAGCATATACAGGACTCAGGGCTTTGAAAATATGGAGATCATCCAGTAGATGTCCCGATCCTAAAACAGCCATCATTCCAAACCATAATAGCATAATGGGTCCGAATAGTTTTCCAATGGAATCTGTGCCAAATTGCTGAAGGAAAAAAAGAATCAGCATGATTCCCAACACGATATAAACAATCGTATCCTGTGGAATATAATTCAGACTGGGTAATTGCCTGAGACCTTCAATGGCTGATGTAACAGAGATGGGAGGTGTGATCATTCCGTCGGCAAGAAGTGCGGCGCCCCCGATCATGGCAGGTAACACAAGCCAGCGTCGTTGTCTGCGCACCAGCGCATAAAGAGAAAATATTCCACCTTCTCCTTTGTTGTCGGCATTCAGGGTAAGCCAGACGTACTTAATTGTTGTTTGAAGAGTAAGTGTCCAGATAATACAGGAGAGACTTCCAATAATTAATAATTCGCTGATAACGCGACCATTGATGATGGCATTGAGTACATAGAGCGGAGAAGTTCCGATGTCTCCGTAAATAATACCTAAAGCAATAACCAGGTTGCCTACTGTGACCTTGTCAATTTGTTTGCTCACTACAGTGCATGTTAAGTTGGTGTCAAAGCGGACAGGGATTGTCTATATGGCAAACAATGGCATTCATGAAAAAGCAATCGGCACAAAGATATAGGGAATAGGATGAAATTAACAGATTCTAAAGGGAGTTTTGAGTACCTTGTCTTTCAAACCAATCCCTATAAGTGTTTTATTATGAATTTAAGAATACTCGGCCTGCTGCTATTCCTTCCCATACTGATCCAAGCCCAACACATTGTTTATACCGAACCTGAACAGGACGATACGCGTAAAACAGATTTTGAAATCATTGGCCGGATTGAGGGAAATATCCTGATTTTTAAGAATAATCGTACCACCAGTTTCATTTCAATTTACAATACCGAAATGAAACTGATTCAGAGGATTCAACTCCCTTTTTTACCGGAAAAATATACGAACATTGATTTTGTACAATACCCGGATTTCTTCTATTTACTGTGTGAATACCAGAAAAAGAATATCGTTCATCTGACAGCTTATAAAATGGATGGCCAGGCCCGAACCATGGGCGAACCGGTTGATCTGGATACTACACAGGTTAGTGGTTCGAATAATGGTAAGATATATACCAATATTGAGAGCGAGGATAAACAGTGGCTTATGGCCCTTAAGATCAATACTAAAAATCCGAAAACCTATACTTTCACTTCTTTTCTGTTCAATAAAACGCTCGAGTTACAGGACCGCCACCGCATTTCCATGCTGGTACAGGATCATGCTGACATGTTCGCAAATTTCGAATTGGACAACGAAGGTCAACTTGTATTTACACGTTTTGCACGAACTGGCAGTGGCGAATACCTGACCCATGTTTCATTTGTTATAAAGGGACCCGCTGCAGATACTTTTGCTATTCGTGACGTTGGTGCCAGCGACCGCATACTTGATGAATTAAAGCTTAAGGTTGACAATTACAATAAGCGATACCTTCTTTCGGCGTTCTATTACACACAAAGGAGGGGAAATATCGAAGGAATTTACACGGTGATCTGGGATAAAACGTCCGATTCCAAATTAAAGGAATCCATAACCATTTTCAATGAAGATTTGCGGACTCTCGCCAAAAGCTCCGAATCAAATATGAAGATGGCATTTAATGACTATTTTTTAAAGAGGATTGTACCCAAGAAAGATGGGGGATACCTTGTGATTTCAGAATCTGAGTTTACTACAAGCCGCGGGTCTGCATTTAGCAGGTCAGACTATTTGTATGGACCCATGAGTCCGATCGATTATTATTCTCCATACTATAATCCATATTCACCCTATAACCGGTATGGGATGGGGTCTGTTAACAGGTATAGCGCGGAAAGTATTTTGGTACTGTCTTTCGACAAGAATAGTAATATGGAATGGAGTAATGTGATTCCGAAGAGTCAGTTTGATGATGAAAGTTCAGCGCTGCTCTCCTATCAAACAATGAATACCGGAGGAGAATTACATTTTTTATACAATCAGGTTGATAAAAGAACTATGTTACTGATGGATCAGAGTATATCAGCTGACGGGAAAATTACAAGGCTACCTACCTTTCATAACCTCGACAAAGGATATACATTTATGCCCCGCATAGGAAAACAGGTGTCGAGTAATCAAATTGTAATACCTTGCCAGTACAGGAATTATCTGTGCTTTGCAAAAATAGATTTTTAAAACCCCTCCGGTGATTGGTATTTTCAAAAAAAAAGCATCCGCCAATGCTTTAATACTCTTCCTATACGCTTTAGTTCTGAAGTTTTCACTTTTCCTGCATCCCTTTCTGCCGGTATTGCACGCAGGAGACAACTATTTATATCGATTTGTATTAACAGTCCTCGGAGCTCTTTTCGGCCACGCGGCTCTTCCATATTCGATACTTAGTTTTATCATTTTATTTTCACAGGCGACCCTGATTAACAGCATTTGTAACTATCATAAGATGCTGCCACAGGCCAATTATCTTCCTGGCATGTGCTATATATTGGTGACTTCATTATTGCCTGACTTGGGACATTTCTCGGCCCCGCTCCTGATAAATTCCATTATGATCTGGTGCTGGTACCGGATGGTAGCTTTATATAATAGCCCCAATCCGATATCCTCTATATTTAATATCGGTGTTTTTCTGGGCCTTGCTACCCTGCTATATATCCCCGCTCTTGCATTTTTGTTATTATTGTTTTTTTCGTTGCTTATCATGCGACCATTTAGAATTCAGGAATGGTTCGTAGGTTTCATTGGATTTACTTCTCCTTATTATTTTCTAATTCTGATACTATATTTTGTTCATCAGTTACATTCGAACAACCTGATTCCTCACATTAGTTTCACTTTTCCCACCTTCCCGGGATCTGTTTGGGTAGTTGCAGCCATGAGCCTGTTGGTAATTCCCTTTATAATTGGTGGAATTTACGTTCAGAATAACCTGAATAAAATGCTTATTCAGGCCAGGAAAAGCTGGAGCCTGTTGCTTGCTTTTCTTGTAACAGCAATCTTTGTAATCATTATCAATAAAGCCGACTCGTACGAGAACTGGATAGTAACTGCCGTTCCCTTTGCAGTTTTTCATTCAGCTGCTTATTATTATCCGCAGAATAGGTTTTTAGTCGGGCTCCTGCACTGGCTTTGTTTTAGCGTAGCCATTGCCATTAATTATTTTGTATAAACGTAATTTGGTTATGGGTTATGAACTATGAGATATGAACTATGAGATGTAGGTTACAAGTCATAAATTATAATTTATAGGTTTAGTCATCGTATTTAAAAATCGTTGACAATAGCTCATAACCCATATCTCATGGTTCATAACCCATAACCCATATCTCATAGTTCATATCCCATAACCCATACATCAAAAGGCTTTAAGCTTTAGGCTTAAAGAATTACCTTTGTAGCTCAAACATTGTAAATGAAATTTGGTGTTATCGTATTTCCAGGTTCTAATTGTGACAGGGACATGCAATTTGCTCTGCAGAATGAACTGGGTTATGAAGTGGTCATGTTATGGCACAAGGATACTGATCTTTCGATGTTTTCTACTCAGGATTGCATAGTGCTTCCCGGAGGGTTTTCTTATGGAGATTATCTTCGATGTGGTGCTATCGCCAGATTCAGTCCATTGATGCAGCCTTTGATACGATTTGCTGAAAAGGGAGGCATGGTCCTTGGCGTTTGTAACGGATTCCAGATTTTATGTGAATCCCATCTACTGCCCGGCGTATTATTAAGAAACTCCAATCAGCAGTTTATCGGGAAAAATATTTACATGAAAACAGAAAAAGGGGAGCCCTTGAAAATACCAATTGCTCATGGAGAAGGAAGATATTATGCAGATGACAAACTACTGGACGAAATGGAGTCAGGTGGCCAGGTGATATGGAAATATTGCGACGCAGAGGGAAATATAACACCTGAATCGAATCCGAACGGAAGTACCCGGAGTATCGCAGGAATCTGCAATAAAGAACGGAATGTTTTTGGCCTGATGCCCCATCCTGAAAGAGCAGTTTCAGAAAGTCTTGCAAATACTGACGGTCGAAAATTGTTTCAACAGATCTTTAACAGCAGGACCCTTCATTCAGTAAACAGGCAATCTGTTTTGGCATTACCTTAGGTTATACAACGGCTATGTACAAAAGGTCCGGATTATTACTTCTTCTTCTCAGTTTGTTTTTCTCGAAAGTTAATAGTCAGGATAGTACCGCAATTACCTGGCAGACACATACTGAAAAATCCGGGAATGGTGAATTTCAAATTATTTTTAATGTACAAGTTAAACCCGGATGGCAGTTATATGCACCAAACCAGGATCTGAGTGGGACGACTTCTGTGGAACTTAACTTTCAGGACAGTTCAATTTCTTTAAAACCCCCGTTTATTATAGAAGGCAGATCTGAAAAGCGCCCCGTGGCACTGTTTAATAATGTTTCGTTTTTTTTGTTTACCGCTGAAGCTAAATTTTCTATTCCTCTGCAGATCAAAGGAACTATTCCTTCACGCATTTTCGGATCACTAAATTATTTCTACGGAAAAAAAGATTCTTTTTATTCCGGAAACTATTCATTCAATACAGCGCTGGAAGGCGGAGTGAATTCAGCTTCCAGGATAAGGATCAACAGTTTTGATCTGAAACATCCCGTGAATCCCTGTGGTGATTCCGGTACAGCAGGAAAGGGACTACTTAGTATTTTTCTACTGGGATTGCTGGGTGGTTTCATTGCGCTGCTAACACCCTGTGTATTTCCGCTTATCCCGCTTACTGTTTCATTCTTTACAAAAAGCAGCAGCTCAGGGAAAGCACATGCTTTTTTATATGGATTTTTTATCTTCCTGATATATGTTTTACTGAGCCTTCCTTTCTATCTTCTTGATCACGTTAACCCGGAAATACTTAATACAATCTCCACCAGTATATGGCTCAACCTATTCTTTTTTCTGATTTTCGTAGTATTCGCGATTTCATTTTTCGGGTATTTTGAAATCACTTTGCCGGGAAGTGTTGCAAATTCTGTAAACAGTAAATCAGGTGGCACCAGTTTACTGGGAATATTTTTCATGGCCCTTACGCTGGCCATTGTTTCATTTTCCTGTACGGGTCCAATTCTCGGTTCTCTGCTTGTTGGGGCACTTTCGAATAATGGAGGGGCGATTCAGCTGACTATCGGGATGGGTGGATTCGGTCTCGGTCTTGCGCTTCCTTTTGCAGTTTTTGCCCTTTTCCCCGGATGGCTTGGATCATTGCCAAAATCTGGTGGCTGGCTGGGTTCTGTAAAAGTGGTATTGGGATTCCTGGAATTGGCTATGGCTATTAAATTTCTCTCAAATGCCGACCTGGTAGAGCAATGGGGACTGGTCAAAAGGGAAGTCTTTATTGCATTCTGGGTGATTATCGGCATCCTGGTTACACTTTATCTGATGGGTAAAATCAGGTTTCCGCACGACAGCCCTGTTAAAAAATTCAGCACCTCACGTATTGGATTTCTGGTTTTTTTTGGTATTGCAACCATTTACCTGATTCCGGGACTAACTAATACAAAAGCGGCAAACCTGACCCTGATCAGCGGATTTCCACCACCCCTCTGTTATTCAGTTTATAAAAATCCTGTTAACTGCTCAAAAGGCGTAGAACCTTTAAGAGACTATGAGCAGGCCATTACACTGGCAAGGAAATTGAATAAACCAGTACTGATCGATTTTACCGGATGGGCCTGTGTAAACTGCCGTAGGATGGAGGAGAACGTTTGGACTGATCCCGAAGTAAGAAAAAGGATGCTTGATTCTTTTGTGGTTGTTTCATTATATGTGGATGAACGCCGACTTCTACCCGCAGCATCACAGACGGTATATGCCACCCGGGATGGTGCACAGAAGAATATTATTACGGTAGGGGATAAATGGGCTACTTTCCAGTCAGAGAACTTTAATGCGGTTTCCCAGCCGCAATACGCCCTGATCAGCCCGGACGAGAAAATTCTTACTTATACTAAGGGATACACTCCTAAAGCTCAGGATTTTACGCAGTGGCTGGATTGTGGTCTGGCTGCTTTCCACAAATAGAGGATTCAGAGCATATATCGTTCGTATATCGTTCGTATATCGTTCGTATATCGTTCGTATATCGTTGGGATAGCTCTGCGAAGAAAGAACGGTCAAACTACGAATAAGCTCTTAACGGATTAAGAACAAAACAATACTAAAGCAAGAAGGCTGTCTTTAGGAGACAGCCTTCTTTAATAGTGTAAAGTTCCGTTAGAGGGCAATCTTTTTTTCCACCATCATTTTACGCAGGTTGATCAACCCATACCGCATACGACCCAGGGCTGTGTTGATGCTGCAGTTGGTCAGGGAAGCGATCTCCTTGAAACTCAGGTCGGCATAATGCCTCAGAATGATGACTTCGCGCTGATCCTCAGGAAGAAGGTCAAGCATGCGTCTGACGCGGTCGTGGCTTTGCCTTTTCATGATTTTAACATCGGCGCCATCTTCTGTAAAATTGATGACTTCAAAAATGTCCCTGTCATCGCTGGTCTTGATGGCAGGCGTTCTTTTCACCTTGCGGAAATGGTCCACGCAGAGGTTGTGTGCAATGCGCATTGCCCAGGGAAGGAATTTGCCTTCTTCTGTATACCGTCCACCACGTATGGTGTCGATAATTTTAATCAGAACATCCTGGAAAATGTCCTCGGCCAGATACTTGTCCTTGACGAGGAAGAGAATGGAAGTGTACAGCTTGTCCTTGTGGCGGATTACAAGAGCTTCAAGAGCCAGTAAATCGCCGTCGCGAAACGAATGGATTAATTCATGATCGGTTTTCGTACGTAGCGAATTCATAAACTTCTACGGTTTTTAAAGGTGATAGGATATATGTTGGATTTTTGAACGCTTGGCTTTTCTGTGTAGAAGTGCTTACTCTATAAAACTTTTTTATTGTGTTATTAAATGTTAATCAGTGTTTAAAGATATACAATTTTTGGAAAAAACAACATTTTGGGAAAATAAATTGTTCTTAGGCATCAGACATGACTTTCCCTGATTGGGAAAGCCTTTTATAATTTGTTCACTTCCAATATATTTACCGTTCCAATTTATGTCATCAACGATCAAAGACAAAAAGACTTCTTCTAAAACTGCCCTCCATTCACCCCTGGATTCCATCCAAATAAAAGGTGCCAGGGTCCATAATCTGAAGAATATATCGGTCAACATTCCACGCAATAAATTTATTGTAGTCACCGGCGTATCTGGTTCTGGAAAATCTTCGTTGACGATTGATACATTATTTGCGGAAGGTCAGCGTCGTTATGCAGAAAGTTTGAGTGCATATGCAAGACAGTTCATGGCAAGGATGGATAAACCAGACGTAGACTACATTAAAGGACTTTGTCCTGCTATCGCTATCGAACAGAAAGTGACCACCAGGACTCCCCGGTCAACTGTTGGTAGTATGACCGAATTGTATGATTACCTCCGGTTACTTTATGCACGGGTGGGTATCACATATTCTCCCGTTTCAGGGAGAGAGGTAAAGAAGCATGATGTCCAGGATGTAATAAAAGCCATGCAGGAAAGGACCACCGGTGATAAGATTCTTATCCTGGTTCCATTTAAACAACATCCCAACCGGAATACTACAGAAGAGCTGAATATCCTTCTTCAGAAGGGATTTAGCCGTCTTTATGTTAACCGGGAAACTGTGCGGATAGAAGATCTCTTAACAGCATCTGCAACTAACGGTAAAACGAAAAAGGCTGAACCAAAGCTGCCTAAAGACAATTCTTTTCTTCTTATAGACAGGATTTTAGTTAAAGATTTTGATGAAGACGATCAGCATCGACTGGCTGATTCTATTGGCACCGCTTTTTATGAAGGGGAAGGACAGATGCAACTCGAAATCAATGGTGAAGAAAAGTTGTCATTCACTAATCGATTTGAAATGGACAGGATGAGATTTGAAGAACCAGTGCCCAATCTTTTTTCATTCAATAATCCCTATGGTGCCTGTACAACATGTGAAGGTTTCGGTCAGGTACTTGGTATTGACTCAGATCTTGTAATTCCCGACAAAAGACTTAGCCTGTTCGAAGGTGCTGTAGCCCCCTGGAAAGGTGAGAAGCTAAGTGCCTGGAGAGATCACTTTATAAAAACATCCAAAAAATACGACTTTCCGATTCACAAACCTATCATTGATCTCACCAAAGCACAAAATCAATTGCTCTGGGAAGGAAATAAAGAGGTGAACGGGATCGATGATTTCTTTAAAGAAGTTGAAAAAAATTTATATAAGGTTCAATATCGAGTTTTATTATCAAGGTATCGTGGTCGCACCATTTGCCCGGATTGTAAAGGTTACCGTCTTCGGCCTGAAGCACTGTATGTTAAGATTGGGGGACAGCATATTGGTGAGCTTTGCGAATTGCCAGTTGGCAGGCTCAATGAATGGTTCAAAAATCTTGTTTTATCAGATTTTCAACAGAAAGTGGCAAAGCGTATACTGATTGAAATTAATAACCGGCTGAAAACCTTACTGGATGTGGGTCTTGGCTATTTGACCCTTAACAGGCTGGCCAATTCACTCAGTGGTGGAGAGAGCCAGCGTATTCAACTGACGCGTTCACTGGGAAGCAATCTCACCAATTCACTTTATATATTAGATGAACCTTCTATCGGACTTCATGCAAGGGATACCCGCCGGCTGATAGGTGTTTTAAAAGAACTGCGCGACCTGGGAAATACCGTGGTTGTAGTGGAACACGATGAAATGATGATGCGCGAAGCAGATTATATTATTGATATGGGACCGCTGGCGAGTCACCTTGGAGGAGAAGTTGTGGCTGCAGGAAATTATGAGGCCATTATTGAAAATGAAAACAGTCTTACCGGAAAATATCTGCGCGGTGATTTAAAAATTGAACCGCCCGATCAATTAAGGAAACCGAAGCATTTTATTACAGTCAATGGTGCCAGGCAGCATAATCTACGGGATATCACAGTTGCTTTTCCTTTAAAAGTTCTCTGTGTTGTAAGCGGGGTGAGCGGAAGTGGGAAAACGACACTGGTAAAGCAAATCCTGTATCCTGCATTACAAAAAATGAAAGGGGAATACGCCGACAAGGTAGGGATGCATCTGTCCATTACAGGTGAAGTGGATTTGATAAGTCAGATTGAATTGGTGGATCAGAATCCAATCGGGAAGTCGTCCCGCAGTAATCCCGTAACATATGTAAAAGCATACGATGAGATCCGTGATTTATTTTCGAAACAACCATTGAGCAAATTGCGCGGTTTTCTACCCAAACATTTTTCATTTAATGTAGATGGCGGCCGTTGTGATACCTGCAAGGGAGAAGGTGAACAGGTAGTGGAAATGCAATTCCTCGCAGATGTGCATCTTACCTGCGAAGTTTGTGGAGGAAAGCGTTTTAAAGAAGAAGTGCTGGATGTACAATACCGGAATAAAAATATCCACGACATTTTGGAAATGAGTGTGGATGATGCCCTGGAATTTTTTAAGGATGAAAAAGAAATTCTTCAAAAATTAAAACCTTTAAGCAGTGTGGGACTCGGATATATTAAACTTGGTCAATCATCCGACACCTTATCCGGTGGTGAGGCGCAACGCGTTAAACTGGCTTCTTTCCTCGGTAAAGGCAGGAGTCTCGGACATATCCTTTTTATTTTTGATGAACCCACAACGGGTCTGCATTTTCATGATATAAAAAAGTTGCTCAATTCTTTTAATGCATTGATTGAACAAGGCCACTCTGTGCTCGTGGTAGAGCATAATACAGATGTGATTAATTCAGCAGACTGGGTTATTGATCTGGGGCCCGGAGCAGGCGATGCGGGTGGAAATCTGGTCTATGAAGGCGTACCGCAGGGATTGAAGAAAGTAAAGGAAAGTTTTACGGGAAAGTACCTTTAACGCTTAACGCTTAACGCGGAACGCGTAACGCAATAAGTATTTATTTTAAGTTTTATAAATTAAACAAACTACCTCCGCGTTCCGCGTTCCGCGTTAATGGTTTCTCACCTCAGCCTGTCGAGACTTTTAACGAGTTTCTGATCCCTGTAAATTCCGCGTGCCGCGAGAAAAAATAAAATTGGAATGGCAAAAACGAAAACAGCAGTAATGGTATGACGGCCCTGATTTTCTACAAATCGGTGAATTGCATTCAGATAAAGATAAATATTCAGCAGCGATAATAAAATGCCGAGGATTGCCAGCCGGCCTTGCAATTTCCTGTTTTTATAAAGAAAGATATCAATTAACGCAATACATACCATGGCAATCGTAACAATGAGTATCCAGATATTAAAGCTGGCCGTAAGATCCTGGTAACTGACCGGTTGGCCGGGTACCACAATATTCCCGCTGTAAAAAGAGTATTTGATTGTAAGAAAAGCGCAAATGGCTGCGAGCAGGAGCCATACAGATTGCATTCGTTGTAACATAATTTTATAATTTAGCGTTCAGCGTTCAGCGTTCAGCGTTAAGCGTTCAGCGTTCAGCGTTCTTCACCATTCCGGATATAGTGGAAATTCTTTCATTCGGGTGTTTATTTTTTTTCTGATTTCTCCAAGTAAGGCTTCATCGTCCGCGTGCCGGATTGCTTCATCAATGTAATCAACCAGTTCATTCATATCCCCGGCTTTCATACCCCGGGTAGTGATGGCAGGCACGCCAACGCGTATTCCGGAAGTAACAAATGCACTTTTATCATCGAACGGGACCATGTTTTTATTTACTGTAATATCAGCTTTACCTAAAGCGATCTCAGCTTTTTTTCCGCTGATATTTTTATTTCTCAGGTCGATCAGCATTAAATGATTATCAGTTCCGCCCGATACGATATCATATCCTTTTTTTGTAAAGCAGGCACTCATGGCCTGGGCATTCACAATAATCTGTTTTGCGTAACCGGTAAATTCATCTGTCAGGATCTCACCAAAGGCGATTGCTTTTGCTGCAATGACATGTTCAAGCGGACCTCCCTGAATTCCAGGAAAAACAGCCATATCCATCAGATTACTCATAGGACGGATATTTCCTTTATTATCCTTCAATCCGAAAGGATTGTCAAAGTCTTTCTTCATCAATATAATGCCCCCTCGTGGACCGCGAAGTGTTTTGTGTGTGGTAGAAGTTACAAAATGACAATATTCGAATGGGGAACTTAATAATTGTTTCGCGATAAGACCTGCCGGATGTGCCATATCACACATTACGAGGGCACCAACTTTATCTGCGATCTGGCGGATCCTTGGATAATCCCAGTCGCGACTGTAGGCCGAAGCACCGCATATGATCATCTTTGGTTTTTCTGCAATAGCAACTTTCTCCATGCCATCGTAGTCTACTCGCCCGTCTTCTTTCTTCACGCCATAAAAATGGGGTTGATAAAGTTTGCCGGAGAAATTCACGGGAGATCCATGTGTAAGATGACCGCCCATACTCAGGTCGAGACCCAGTATTTTGTCACCGGGCTTCAATACAGCCAGGCAAACAGCCGCATTGGCCTGCGCACCACTATGTGGTTGTACATTGGCATATTCGCAGTCGAATATTTTCTTCAGGCGGTCGATGGCCAGTTGTTCTGACTGATCTACAATTTCACATCCGCCATAATAACGGCGGCCCGGGTAACCTTCTGCGTATTTGTTGGTCATTACATTGCCCATGGCCTGCATCACCTGAATGGATGTAAAATTTTCAGAGGCAATCAGTTCAATACCATGTCTTTGGCGTTCAAGTTCTTTTTGAATGAGGTCGAAAACGATCTGGTCTCTTTGCATGGCACAAAAATAGGCCAACTATGAATAAAAGATTCAAGAGGTCCTGATTTGATAAAAGAATTATCATCGACAGAAAGAATATTATTGATCTCTGAAACCAGGTTCTCCGGATCTATATCGGAACGGTTTGAAAAAATGCTTATGCAATATTCCTGCGATGGGATCATTAAAACAACTGTTCTGAAACCCCCGTTAAAACCCGTATGGTAAATAATTTCGGGAGATATTTTATTATTCGTCTGTTGAATGAACCACCCGCATCCATACCATAATCCCTGTCGCGTTCCGACAAAAGTGTGTCCCTGCCAGGAATAACGGATCATTTTCGATTTAGAAAGTTTTCCATTTTCAATAGCCTCACACCATTTCATGTAATTGTTCATTGAAATATAAATTCCGCCGTCTGCTTCCGTTGAAAAGAAAATGGATTCTCCTGCGTCCGACCGCTTGAATTTTCCATTTTTATCAAGGTCATAACCAGTAACCCGGTGTGGAATGTGCCGGTTGATCTGGAATACAGTGGCATTCCTTATTCCAAGCGGTCCGAATATTTGCTGCTGAAGAAAAGCGGGATAGGTCATACCACTGAGTTTTTCTATCAGAAGCCCAAGAAGGCAATAGGCTGTATTACTATAACGGTAATGGGTACCTGAAATAAAATAAAGGGAATCAGCAAGCTGCAAAGCCGTCAGCACATCTTTGTCTGTTGCGTGTTTTACTTTGATAGTATCTGTTAAATTATAATGGTCAGGAATACCGGATGAATGACTAAGCAGCTGACTGATTCGGATGGTTGACAGTGGATCCGGCAGTTTAAAAAATTTACCTATGCTGTCATTCAATGACAATTTTCCCGTATAGCATAAGTCCAGCAATGCATAAGCAGTAAATTGTTTAGTGAGCGATCCGATATTAAAATTGTCATCCGCTGTAACGGGTCTCTGAGAATTGATATCTGCCAATCCATAACCCTTTTTGAAAATTATATTATGGTGAAGTTCTATTGCTATCACGGCTCCCGGTGCAGTGGGTTGATACAATGACTTCATCAGTGAGTCAATCCGATTTACATCAGACTGTCCGAACCCGCTGAAAAAAAAAGAATGTAAAATTAAAAAGGGGTACAGGACTTTCATATTTATAAATTGATTTGGAACATTTAATTTAAGACAGAAAATAGAATTTTCGTTAGTTTGACTGTTTTTCTTGAACTTTACCACAACAGGATCAGCCATCATTGCGGAACAAAACGAAAAAGTTTTGTTTTAGCGGGACGGCAAATACTGATTATGAAAGCAATTATTCCCGTAGCAGGCGCTGGTACTAAATTAAGGCCTCATACATACACCCAGCCAAAGGCACTGATTCCGCTCGCCGGAAAAACGATTTTAAGCATTATCGTTGATCAGTTACTTGAAGGCGGCATTTCAGAATTTATTTTTATCGTCGGATACCTGGGAACAAAAATTCAGGATTATGTCATAGATAAATATCCCCATCTGAAAACAAGTTTTGTTTTCCAGAATGAAAGGCGGGGTATCGGTCATGCGATTTTGCAAACCAGGGAACTGGTGGCAAATGATGAAATTTTCATTGTTCTGGGTGATACGATTTGTGAGTATGATGTCAAGCCGATCCTTGATAAACCCGTATCTATGCTGGGAGTAAAAAGGGTAGACGATCCGCGGGACTTTGGGGTAGCTGAAATTGAAGAAGATGGAATCATAAGCCGGGTAGTGGAAAAACCTCAGATCCCCAAGTCAAATATGGCACTGGTTGGTATTTATAAGATCCGAGAAACTGAAGCATTGTTTTCCTGCCTGGAAAATAATATCCGTAATCAGCTTACGAGTTATGGAGAATACAATTTGACGGACGCGATCGAATGTATGATCACAAACAAAGTAAAATTTGAATCCTTTAAAGTGCAGAACTGGTTTGATGCTGGAAAGAAAGATACCCTGCTGGAGTCAAATGCCAAGCTGTTGAAAAAATTCGGAAGTAATATTTCACCTGATCATAACCTTGAAAATACGATCGTTATTCATCCCGTCAATATCGCTTCAGGTTGTACTATAAAAAATTCAATTATTGGTCCCAATGTGGCCATCGGAGAAAAAACAAATATCAATTATTCAATACTAAAAGATTCTATAATCGGATCATTCGCCAACCTCACTGATATTGTGCTCACCCATTCCCTCATCGGCAGTGATACGGAAGTCAAAGGCGAAAGCAGAAGCCTGAATATCGGGGATAATACTGAAATCGATCTTGGGGAATCTTAAGAAAGTATGGGAATATGGGAGTATGGGAGTCGAGATAAAGCGTAAAACTTGTAAAAAGGATAATTTACAAATTAATAATAGCTTTAAGCGTTCGGCGTTTAGCGTTAAGCGTTCGACGTTTAGCGTTAAGCGTTCGGCGTTTAGCTTTAAGCGTAAAATTACTTCATCCCCAAAATTCTAAGTAAGGGGTATTCCGAATCATCAGGCTGGAGTTCAGAATCATTATCAGGGGAAACTTCGACATTTACTTTTACAGTTTTCTTTTCCTGTATTTCGATCAGTTCCTGGTATTTGTATTTCTGATAACCCTTTTTCTCAAACCGAAGGTTTACGTGACATGAAGGAAGTTGTTTGAAAAAGTAGTAACCATCAACATCCGTAACAGCTTCCTTATAAGTCTGATCGCCGGGAATCATGGCTGAAACAACCACACCAGAAACAGGTTTTTTGGTAACGGCATCCAACACCTGTCCTTTGATCAGGGGTTCGGGATTTCCATCACTGGCATATAGTCCGCATGAAACCAGACAGGAGAAAAGGAATAGCGTAAGGTAAAAAGAAACTTTCATGTGATTTGCAATTTACAAGATAATGGTTCAGCCCAGGTTTTCCTAAATTCAATCCATAAATTTTCTATAATTCCCCCCGCAGGGAGGATATCTTTTATCATGGAACTTACTTGTCCGACTTCCAGTTCACCTTCTTCCAGGTCCCCTTCAAACATGCCTTTTTTCGCTCTTCCTTTTCCCAATAGGGATTTAATATTTTCTGCCGAAGCGCCAGCTTGCTCGGCAATTGCAACCTGTTTGAAAAAAGAGTTTTTGAGCATTCTCACAGGCATCAGTGATTTCATAGTAAGTATGGTATCACCTTCTCCTGCCTTCAGTACATAATTCTTAAAATCCGGATGGGATGATGACTCTTCGCTTAGCACAAATCTGGTACCGATTTGTACTCCACAAGCTCCAAGGGCCATCGCTGCAAACATTTGCCGGCCGGTTCCTATTCCGCCGGCAGCAATCACCGGGATTTTTACTGCATCCACAACCGAGGGGATCAGAACCATCGAAGTGGTTTCTTCTCGCCCATTATGACCGCCAGCCTCAAACCCTTCCGCTACCACTGCATCACAACCCGCTTCTTCAACCTTGCGGGCAAACCGGCTGCTGCTCACCACATGTACTACTTTGATACCCTTTTCCTTTAAGACGCTTGTCCAGCTGGAAGGGTTACCGGCTGAAGTAAATACTATGGGAACTTTTTCTTCCAATACGATTTCAATATGTTTTTGAACATCCGGATACATCAGGGGAATATTTACCCCAAAAGGGTTAGAAGTTGCCACTTTACATTTTCGAATATGTTCTCTTAAAATATCGGGATTCATACTACCGCTGCCGATCATCCCGAGGGCTCCTGCATTGCTCACTGCTGAAGCCAGACGCCAGCCACTGTTCCAGACCATCCCTGCCTGTATGATAGGATAACGGATCCCAAATAAACGGGTAATTAAATTGGAGAATTCCATAGTTTTTAAAGGTAAGGCCGGTGGGTAGTTAGTTTTTTTTAATTCTTTATAAAAAACTATATTTATGTAACAACTCAAGCCCACTGGATGAACAAACCTTTGCTGCTTCTTATAAGTGCAGGGTGCATGGTTTCCTGCCATAAAGAAGCGTCAAATCCGGCCAATAACTGGACCTGGTTCGGTACGCAGAACAGCACTGTTTATAACTATGTTTTAATCAATGCCAATCAGGTACTCAGTAATTCTGACAGCGAAGAATTACACATTGGGGTAAGTGCTGCTTTCATAGACAGTAATAACCACCAGGTGACTGTTGTGCGGACTTTACTGGTCAATAATCAGCTCATCCAACCCGATGGGGATTCTACATACAGCTATAATTATAATTTTACTTCGGGTGAATTCAATAAGGGTTCTGATCTTTTTGGATCAAAGGTTTTAGTAACTATCCGGGGCATGGATGATGCAGACACCGTAACCAGTTCTGTATATGTTCCAAAGCAACTTTCGGGAACAATTGCTGCTTATCCGAATAATCTTTCTCTTAGTAAAGGAATCCAGTTACAATGGACGCCTGATAATCAAAATACCTGGGGAAATGTTTTGATCCAGTTATATTATTTCCGTCTGCTCAGCCAAAAAGCAGATTCAACACTGCCTTCAAATATTTCAACCATAAGCCTGACCACTCCTGATAACGGAAGCTATTTTCTGACGAAAAATGATCTTTCTTCATTTCCCTGTAATGCATTTATAGGAATTACCATCGCTCGCGGAACACAAAATGAAGCCATTCTTCCACTTTCCCGTAAAAGGGTTTATTATTTTTCAAGTGCATCGGTCAGCACACCGCCGGTTAGACTTACTCAGTAACGCTTAACGCGGAACGCTTAACGCTTAACGCGGAACGCTTAACGCGGAACGCTTAATGCTTAACGCGGAACGCTTAACGCTTAACGCGGAACGCGGAACGCTTAACGCTTAAGGCGTTTCTGAGCGGATTTTTTTAATTAAGTTAATGATCATTGCTTTAATCATATTAATTTTTTCGTAAAAAATCAAGTATTGTTCTTCTTCGATGAATGCTAAATCTCTGATCAGTAAGATGCAGTACTCCAATTCATGTACTGACCCAAGGGTTATTTCAAGAAAGTGAGCAAATTCTTTTTCTGAAGTTCTTCCACATCCTTCAGCAATATTAAGCGGTATTGAATATGCGGCCCGCCTGATTTGACTCGATAGCCCATATTTCTCTGATTCGGGAAACCCCGGTACAATTTCTTTATAGATTTTCTGGACCAGTTCATGTGATATTAACCAGACGCTAAATTTTTTATAGTTCCTCATGATAAACTTTAAACAAATAAAGCGCATAGAACTTTTAAATACATGATCTCATTACCTTTTTTGCAGGAGAAAAACACTTGGAGATTCTGTATGTTACACGGTCCGCGTTAAGCGTTCCGCGTTAAGCTTTAAGCGTTAAGCATTAGGCGTTAAGCGTTAAGCTTTAAACGCCCACTTCCACATTGTTTTCCATGTAGGTTTCTTACCGTACATGAGAATCCCCGTTCTGTAAATTCTTCCGGCAATCCATGTTGTGAATAAAAATCCCCCTGCAAGAAGAGCCATACTCAAAAAGAGCTGCCAGTAAGGTACAGTAGTGGGAACACCATAAGCAATCCTGGCCATCATTACAATGGGCGAGCTAAAGGGAATCATGCTGGCCCATACGGCAAGCGATCCGCCTGGATCCTGGATGGCAATGGACATTATAATAAATGAAAAAATAATGGGCATTGTGATGGGCAACAAAAGTGACTGTGCTTCCTGTGGATCTTCATTAACTACAGAACCCACAGCAGCGAATAAAGAAGCATAAAATAAATAGCCACCGGTAAAATAAAATATATAGCATCCGATGATAAGAAGCCAGTTTGTATTTTGTACGGATTGTTTGAATTCAAAGATTTGACGGGCGGCTTCACTGGTCTGTGCCATCTGAGCATTCCCCATTGCATTGGCTTGTTGAATATTATTAACTTCCTGCAATAATTCGTGAGGAAGAAAAGCCTGAGCCACTGTAAACAGAACGATACCCAATACGATCCAGAGTAGAAATTGCGTTAGTCCTACAGCGCCGATTCCGATTATTTTCCCCAGCATTAATGGGAAAGGTTTTACAGAACTTACGATGACTTCAGCCACCCTGCTGGTTTTTTCTTCACTTACACCACGCATCACCATTGCACCATAAATAAATGTTAGCAGGTAGATCAGGAATCCACATGTATATCCGATTGCATATGAAAGTCCCTGACTGGAAGCCTGTGATTTTTTACCTTCATCAGAAAAACTTTTTAGTTCTCCCAGATCAGATGCAGCTCTGATGGAATCGAGACGGCTCCTCGTAATATTTGTTTTAGTAAAAATCATATGATCCGTAATCGCAGAATTAATTCGCTTTTCGAGATCGTCGATATTGGCAAGTCCCAGTTGCTTTTTGTATTTAAGCCGGTAGATAGTTTTTTGTCCTTCGTTGAGTACAGGAATGATCAATACCGCGCTGCAATTTTTATCTGCATAGTTTAAGGTGTCAATGCCAGGAGAAAAATCAAAGAAAATGGTAGAATCACTTTTCAGATAGTCTTTGAAATAACCGTTCTGATCCGAAACTGCGATCCGGTGATTGGTTTTGCCCTTGATGGCCAGGTATACAGTACCTGCAATACCCAGAACAATTATGATAGGTAAAAGAAAAGTAGAGATTAGAAAAGTTTTGTTCCTTATACGGGTAATATATTCCCTGCGTATGATCAGACCTATCTTATTCATTGTTTAAGATTGAATGGGTTGAAACTGTCTGGAAAGGGAAGTGCCTTCCACCAGTTTGATAAAAATTTCATTTAAGGATGGAAGCAATTCTGTAAAAGACAAGACGTTCGACTGCTGATCAATAAAATATTTCAGTACTTCATTTGGCTTATGACCATTTTTTATCCGGATGGTCAGACCTTCTTCTTTTCCTGAGAGCACTTCGAAAAGTTCTTCCGGAAAAACTGCAGGGAGTGGACTCGCTGAAATGCGAAAGAGGTTTTCTTTAAAATCCTGTTTTACATTAACGACCGTACCATCCAGAATTTTTTTGCCTTTATTTATCAGAATAATATGATTACATATTTCTTCTACCTGTTCCATACGGTGTGTACTGAATATTATGGATGAACCATTGGCTGCGAGCCGGAAGATTTCATCTTTAATCAAGTTGGCGTTTACGGGATCGAGGCCACTGAATGGTTCATCCAGAATGATAAGTTCAGGCCGGTGTAAAACGGTTATGACGAACTGAAGTTTTTGTGCCATTCCCTTACTCAGATCTTCAATTTTTTTATTCCACCAGGACTGCATCTCAAAACGAACGAACCAGTCTTTTACCTGTTTATTTGCTTCAGAAGCTGTGAGACCTTTCAGTCTGGCGAAATAGAGTGCCTGTTCACCAATTTTCATTTTCTTATAAAGACCTCTCTCTTCGGGCATATATCCGATTCGCGCAGAATCATCGTCTGCATTGAAATTCTTACCATTGAGGAGAATATTTCCTTCATCCGGGTAAAAAATTCCGGTGATCATCCGGATCAGGGTTGTCTTACCTGCACCATTGGGGCCAAGTAATCCGAAGATGGTTCCCTTTTCCACTGTAAAGCTGATATCGTCCACCGCTTTCTGGGTAGCAAAATATTTCTTCAGGTGGGAGAGTTCAAGCATTGACATGAATAGTCGGTTTGGATGAAAAAATTTCAGCGATTTTTTCGGCCACGCGTTCACCATCCATAGCAGCACTCATGATGCCGCCAGCGTAACCAGCCCCTTCGCCGCAGGGAAATAAATTTATTATTTGTGGGTGTGCCAGGGTTTTATCATCCCTGGGAATACGCACTGGGGATGAAGTTCTGGATTCTGTTGCAACAATCACTGCCTCCTGTGTAAAATAGCCATTCATTTTTAATCCAAATGAAAGGAAAGCACGTTGCAGGCTTTGGCTGATAGATTTTGGAAATACAGAAGGAACGTCGGCTGACTTGAGACCGGGAGTGTAGGAGCATGGTGGAAGCGTTGTGGAAATGATGCCTTTTACAAAATCGGTCATTCTTTGCGCCGGCGCTTTAAAGTAACCCCCACCCATAGCAAATGCTTTTTGTTCTATAGAAGATTGAAAATACATTGCAGCCAACGGGCCATATTTCGACCAGGCCTGCCAGTCTTTCTCTTCTACATTTACAACGATACCTGAATTTGCAAAAGGGTTATTACGTTTGGATGGTGACCATCCGTTTACAACGATTTCTCCTTCATTCGTTGCCGCCGGTGCGATAATTCCACCAGGGCACATACAAAATGAAAAGACCGAGCGGTTATTTTCAGTATGTACCAGCTGATAAGAAGCTGCCGGCAGGTTAGGTGTACGGGAATCCGCTTCAGATTCATAATGATATTGAATCGAGTTAATAAGTTCCTGTGGATGCTCCACACGAATTCCAAGGGCAAATGGTTTGGCTTGTATTTCTTTTTTATTCTGATCAAGCATCCGGAAAATATCCCGCGCAGAATGACCCGTAGCCAGGATCACTGCGTCTGCCCTTAGTCTGTCACCATCTGCTGTTTGAACTTCAGTTATTTTTCCCCTGTACTCAGACCAGCCGGTCATTTTCTTATTAAAATGTATTTCACCTCCACATTCGATAATAAAATCACGCATAGCCCCGATGATACCCGGGAGTTTGTTTGTTCCGATATGGGGATGGGCTTCGTAGAGAATGTTTTCTTCAGCGCCAAACCGTACAAAGAGATCCAGAATCCGATGGATATTGCCTCTTTTGTTACTCCTGGTATAGAGTTTACCGTCACTGTAAGTACCTGCGCCACCTTCCCCGAAACAATAATTACTTTCCGGATGGATGATGCCCTCTTTATTCAACCTTGCAATATCCCGGCGACGTGCACGGATATCTTTCCCTCTTTCAAGAATAATGGGTCTGAGGCCGGAACGAATCAGGCTGAGTGCTGCAAATAAACCGGCAGGTCCTGCGCCTATTATAATGACAGATTTATTCGCACGTGAAACATCCTGTCGGGTTTGCTGAAACAATACGCGGGGATGAAAGGGTTCATTTATGAATACAGTTGCAGTTAAAAGTACTTGAGGGAATTTGGAACGTGCATCCAGGGAACGTTTAATCAGGTTGTAACCGGTGATATTTTTTTCGGAACAGCCAGCTTCTTTAGCCAGATGGCTTTTTACCAGTTGCTCATTTGCTGACCCGCTTACCGGGATCTTAATCTGAATTTTTTTTTGCATCCTGGATAAGGGGGACTTGCAGAAAGTACTAAAAATTTTTCTAGTTCGTAAAACTATGATAACTAAATTTCAAAAAAAATTTTCAGTGTAATTTTTGATCAGGTAGTTTCTCTGAACTAACTGGTTCACCGCGCTTTACTCAAAGGTGAAATTATGGGCTCCTGAAGGGGCTAAATTTTTTTTTAAAAAATCTTTGCTTAAAACAAAATGCTGTCAAAATATCTGTATCTTCAATCGCGTCACAATAACATCATATGGAGAAATATTTTAAATCAACATTTTCAATTATCCGCCTCTCCATTTTGTTTCTTTCTAAACCTGCGTTCCTATTGTGTCTTGTTGATCCATCTCTTAATGTCCTTAACCGGGGTAAGGCAGACTACCGATGTCCGCCACGAAGTATAGATGGACGAAGTACGGGCTAAAAAGACATCATCTTTTCTACTGCCAATTAGCTAATTTTTAATTACTGAAGAAATTATTTTTTATGTCCCTTATGCTTCTGAAGGCTCTCCGAACGTAACAATTAATAAAAAATTTTTTATTCAGAAATTAATCTTGATATTCGTCCCCCCGCAAAAATTTAACTTTTAAAATCCTAAGAAAATCACATTTTAAAACAGATTTTTAACCAGCCTTAAACTGCTTTTTTTGTAATGCCGAAAACCTTTGAAAAAGTCTGGTCCAATTGTCTAGAGATCATAAAAGATATTGTTGAGTGGCAGCATTATAAAACCTGGTTTGAACCCATTCGTCCGGTGGAATTGAAAGTGAATGTTTTGGTCATCCAGGTTCCGAGTCAGTTTTTTTATGAGTATCTGGAAGAGCATTATGTGAATTTATTGGCAAAGACTTTGCGTAGGATACTTGGCAAAGACGCAAGGCTTGAGTACCGGATCATGGTTGACAGTGGCAACCAGCAAAATAAACCTTTGACAATGGATGTACCTGCACATACTTACAAGACGATTTCCAATAATGAAATGGATTTCCCCCTGATCATTAACAATCCGGTTAAAAATCCTTTCGTGATACCCGGCCTGAAGAAAATGCAGATTGATTCCCAGCTGAATCCTGTCTATACTTTTGACGTCTTTATTGAGGGTGACTGCAACCGGGTAGCCCGCAGGGCAGGAAAGACTGTAGCGGAAAAACCAGGCGCCAATTCCTTCAATCCCCTGGTTATATATGGAGGTGTCGGCCTTGGGAAAACCCATCTTGCGCAGGCTATCGGGAATGAGGTACGACGGACTCTTCATAATAAAGTGGTATTATACGTCAGTTCTGAAAAATTCATCAACCAGTTTATAGATCACAGCCGGAATAATGCGATCAATGATTTCATCCATTTTTACCAGATGGTAGATGTACTGATCATCGACGATGTACAATTCTTTAACAGGGCTGAAAAATCCCAGGACGCTTTTTTTGCCATTTTCAACCATCTTCATCAGAGCGGCAAACAACTGATACTGACTTCTGATAAACCACCAAAGGATCTGGAAGGGGTACAGGAAAGACTATTGAGTCGTTTCCGGTGGGGGCTTAGTGCCGACCTTCAGGTTCCTGACTATGAGACCCGGATTGAAATCCTGGAACGCAAGATGAAGAATGATGGTCTTGAAATGCCTAAAGAAGTGGTAAAATACCTGGCTTACAATATCAACAGCAATGTCCGCGAACTGGAAGGTGCATTGATATCCCTTCTGGCACAGTCTTCGCTTAACAAGAGAGAAATAGATCTGGAATTATCCAAGAAAGTGCTGAGAAACTTTGTCAAAACGAGCAGTAAGGAAATAACAATAGAAACCATCCAGCGAATGGTTTGCGAATACTTTGATCTGCCTTATGATAAGCTTTTACAGAAGACGAGAAAACGGGAAATTGTGCAGGCGCGTCAGATCACTATGTACCTGGCAAAGGCATTTACTAAGAATTCATTAAAAACGATAGGTGAACATTTTGGAGGAAGGGATCATACCACGGTCATACATTCCTGCCAGACCGTGAAAGACCTGATGGATACCGATAGCCTGTTCCGCGAAAACGTAACCGAGTTGCAGCAGAAAGTGCAGCTGGCGGCGATGTGATCATTAAAGTAAAAAGTAAAAATTTTAAAGTAAAAAGCACACTGAGCAGTGGGCTTTTTTATTTCACCTGAGTTGCGTTCGGCGTTACGCGATACGCGTTTGGCGTTACGCGTTTGGCGTTACGCGTTCGGCATTAAGCGTTACGCGTTGTGCGTTACGCCTTAAGCCTTGAATGATAAAATTTCCTTTTAAGCTCAAAAAGAGCAATGGACCTTTTCCTGTCTCTTTGAAGGATATTAATGATGGCCTGGAGTAAATTCATAATCCCTGAAAAATTGAATTAATAAAATGATGCACCTGGGGCCTGAATAAAGCGAAGAGCAGGGTTGCCAGGAGATAACCGGCCATAAAACAGGAAAACAAAAGCTTTTTAGAAAGTGGGCGTGTGTTTTCAAATACAGCCGTCAGAAAAGTTTTCATACGGGGTTTTTAATGGGTAATGGACTGAATATTTAACTCCCTCATGGACTTTTTATTGTTTAGAACTAAGGGTTTTTGATTAGACCCCTAAAAATGCGGATCCTGTTCATTTAATCTTTATTTTTGCCTCCCTTTATGGCGTTTAGCTTTAAGCGTTTGGCGTTACGCCTAAAACGGAGAGGTGCCTGAGTGGCCGAAAGGGCCGGTTTGCTAAACCGTTATACGAGCTTAAACTTGTATCGAGGGTTCGAATCCCTCCCTCTCCGCAAAAGAAAATGAATGCTCCGCGAGGGGCGTTTTTCTTTTGCCAGCCCTCCAAAAAGATCACCGCAGGTAATCCATACCTAATAAGAAAAAAATATTTTTTTCAAACCTATAGAATGGTTTTTTCATTTTGAAAGTGATTTATCGCAGAAATCAGGTTGAATTCACTTATCATTGAAATCATAACGGCAACAACCAAACGATATGTTTGATATATTTATATCGGCACTCCGGTATTTAGATTTCATCAAAACCACCAGATCTAATTTCATTAAAGTTATTCGATGAATCCACCTGTACGCAGTGAAAAGAATTGCCTGAATTGCGGAGCTTATGTGGAGGAACGATATTGTACACATTGCGGACAGGAAAATGTTGAGATTAAAGAATCTTTCCGTCATTTAATAGGTCATTTTTTTTCTGACCTGACGCACTATGATTCGAAATTTTTTATTACCCTGAAAGACCTGCTGTTCAAGCCAGGTTTTCTAACGAATGAATACCTGGCAGGAAGAAGGGCAAATTATCTTCATCCTATCCGGATGTATGTCTTTGTTTCATTTTTATATTTCCTGGTAACATTGAGCTTTAATGGCCTTGAATCCAAAACTGAAGAAGCTATTGCGAAAACTGCCGCGCAAAATACCAGGAATCAGATCGCTGACAGCTTGCGTACCATGCTATCAACAGGAGAAAAAAATTCGACCGGTGGAAAATTAAAAGATTCGATCATTAAAAATATCTTAACCAGGATCGATACAGGTGCAGTTCATAATTCAGATTTTATTTTTTTATTTGATGTTAGTTATCAGGATCTGATTGCTTTTGATTCTGCACAACGACTTTTACCAGAACAAAAAAGGGAAAAAGGTCTTAAACCCTGGATATATAACCGCTGGCTGAATACCATAAACCTGTATGGAAAGAAAGGAATGAAACTCAGAGTAGTGGATCGTACAGACCACTTTGTACCCAAATTGATGTTTATTTTATTGCCTTTATTTGCTCTGTTATTGAAACTTTTCTATGACAAAAAGAAATATTTTTATTCTGATCATGTGATTTTCTCGCTTCATTTTCATACGGCTGCCTTCCTTATATTTTTGGTTTTTACCATTTTTAGCCTGCTCTTTCCCTCATTTAAAAACGATGCCCAGAATTTTGAATCTCTCCTGGCGATTATTTATTTAGGAATAGCTCTTCGCAAAACGTATCGTCAGTCTTCTTTTATAACGATTATTAAAACGATCGCGTTGACTTTATTGTATTCGATTCTCATACTAACCGGATACGTCTTATTAATAATTAGCTCTTTTTTATAATTAGAGTATTCCCGGTATGAAAAAAAGAAATATTTAAAGTCTCAGCGTAAGGTTCGTGTATCCATCCTTACCTGTGAATTTATTTTGAGCTTCCGAAGGAGGTTCAACCCAATACTTATGGTTCAGTACAAATTTAAACTGCCTTAGTTCTCCTTTTTTCCCGATAGCTGATTTATTCACCGTTAGAGTAAATAATGTTCCATCAACTTTTTTCATTTGGAATTTAGCAACATCAGGATTCCAGGCATTAAAATCACCAGCAACATTCACCTGGTTAATTTCATTCATTCTTTTTTCCAGAATAACTTCAACTCCGCTGACTATCATTTTTTTCTGCTGACCAAATATAAACTCCACGGAGTCGCCTTTTTCCGCGTAACCGAATCCTGCAATATTTTGATCTGATTTTGACACAGTTGCCTGCGCCTGTAATTCATATTTGAATAAAAAACACAGCTGAATTGTTGCTAATAAAAAGATGCTTCTACTAAAAATGGTATTATGAATGCTCAATGTTATTTTGATAAAAGATACACATAAAACGTTTTATCTATTATTGACAGGAGATTTCAATTGTTAATCTGCCTGTTAAAATTCCTTATTAAATGGGTCATTCTTTTTACAAGTAAAACTTCGGATTCTCATTATTTCGACTTAGATTCAATTCGATTATTTTAGAAACGATTGACCTTCATGAAAAGACCCATTATAACAGTTGTTGGCAGTTCCAATACAGATATGGTTATAAAAGCTGATCATCTCCCTGAGCCGGGTGAGACCATTCTTGGAGGTACTTTTTTTATGAATTCCGGTGGCAAGGGTGCGAACCAGGCTGTAGCGGCTGCAAGACTTGGAGGTAAGGTTAGTTTTATTTGTAAAACAGGTGATGATATATTTGGCAAACAATCCCTGCTGCAATTTAAGGAAGAGGGAATTGATACTTCTTTTATTATAACAGATTCGGCCCATCCTTCAGGTGTTGCCCTTATTACCGTAGATAAACAGGCCGAGAATTGTATTGTGGTCGCATCAGGCGCCAATGCGGCTTTAAACCCTCCAGATTTGGCGAAGGCCCGGAATTTGATTCTTCAATCATCTATAATTCTGATGCAGCTGGAAATCCCTTTGGCTACGGTTTCTTATACTGCATCATTGGCGCATGAAAAAAACATTCCCGTCGTTTTAAATCCTGCTCCTTCCTGCGTTCTTCCAGATGAATTACTTCGCCATATCAGTATTCTGACGCCAAATAAAACAGAAGCTGTTATGCTCAGCGGGATCAGTATATATGATATGGAATCTGCAAAAAAAGCTGCACAGAAAATCAAAGACAGAGGGGTGCGGACAGTCATCATTACTCTTGGAAATAATGGTGCCCTTATTCTGAATGAAGATGTCTTTACGCATATCCCGGCCAATTTGGTTACAGCTGTTGATACTACTGCCGCCGGCGACACATTCAATGGAGCATTGGTTGTAGCATTATCAGAAGGTAAAGATATTTTACAGGCAACTGCTTTTGCGTGTAAGGCTGCCGCAATATCTGTTACACGGAACGGTGCACAGGCATCCATTCCTTACAAACATGAAATGGAAGCTTTAAATGTAAATGAAATTACACCCAAATAGAAGGTTAAAACAATCGCATGTTCATTATTGATAGTTATCCGCTTGCAGTATTCTTTTGTATAATTACGATGTTATGCTGGGGTTCATGGGCGAATACGCAAAAACTTGCGGCATCCTCCTGGCGTTTCGAATTATTTTACTGGGATTATGTAATCGGAATCGCCCTCCTCGGCCTGATATTCGCTATTACGCTTGGAAATTCCGGAATTGAAGGAAGGGGATTTATTGAAGATATCAAACAGGCAAGTGAAGCAAGTATATTTTCTGCCATTACAGGAGGAATAATTTTCAATGCAGCTAATATTTTGCTGTGTGCCGCTATCGCAATCGCGGGCATGTCGGTTGCCTTTCCTGTCGGAATTGGGCTGGCATTAGTGATCGGAGTTATTGTGAATTATATAGATCATCCTCTGGGGAATAAAATTTTACTTTTTGGAGGGGTAATACTGATAGTCCTTGCAATCCTTTTAAATGCTTTTGCATATCGAAAGATGCAATCTGGAAATAAAAACCCAACATCCAAAGGGCTGATTCTTTCTATTGTAAGCGGTGTATTGATGGGCTTGTTCTATAAATATGTTGCTGCATCCATGTTCCCCAATTTTACGGTACCGGAATCCGGAAAATTAAGCCCCTATACCGCCATCGTATTTTTTTCAATGGGAATCCTGGCCAGTAATTTCTTGTTCAATACAGTTTTGATGCGGAGGCCTTTTACCGGTTCCCCCGTGACTTATAAAGATTATTTCAAAGGGGGTTTTAAAAATCATATAACGGGTATACTGGGTGGAATTATCTGGTGCATTGGCATGTCATTCAGTATCATCGCATCGGGCAAAGCAGGACCGGCCATTTCTTATGGTTTAGGTCAGGGAGCCACCGTAGTGGCAGCGATTTGGGGAATTTATGTTTGGAAAGAATTCAAAGAGGCAAAGGGTGTTAAAGTCATTTTAAGCAGTATGCTGGTTTGTTATATTATCGGCCTTGTCATGATCATTCTTTCTCATTAGGAAATTGATCAATAATCTAATTTTTGTTAAGGGTATAGGTTATAATTCGATCATTATTTGCACCAAATAAGGCCTTAATTTTTTTGCCGCATAAAATGATCTGTGAACTCCGGATATCGTCTCTTATATTTAAGCCACACTTTGCCTGGGGAACATAGGTAAAATTTCCTTTGCCATCATTGATCAATAATTCTCCATGATTTGCACGGTAACGACCGAATTTTATCCTTGTCCACGAATTGTTACCGGATAATACAAGGTCTTTTTTACCATCATGATTTGCAACGACCACACTTATAGCATATACAGGAGCATATTGCACCTGAAGTGGCAATTGTTTTAAAACAAAACCCTGTTTCCCCCGATTTTCAAGATAAATCGTTTGCATCATTTCTGCCTTTAATAATCCGGATCCTTTCAGTTGGTCTTCTGAAAAAATATCGTGAATAGTTGCATCAGCATATGAATTATATTCCAGAAATTTTTTCTTCAGAGTTGGTAACTGGTCAGTAAGGTCATCTCTTGAAGCGGCGGGATATGAGATACCGTTGATATAATAACACAAAATGGGATCCATCGTCCCTTTATTTTCAAAATCCTTATAGTAAAGGGAGAGCGGTTCTTTTTCACTTGCCTTGAATTGTGTATTCAATCCCATATTGCCAATAACGAGATCAAGATCTCCGTCACCGTCAAAATCTTCTGCAATAATACAGTTCCACCATCCGGATGAAGGGAATTTGATAAAATCAGAAGATTTGTCTTCAAGTTTACCCCTATTATTAATAAAAACTTTTATAGGCATCCATTCGCCGACTACGATCAGATCCATTTGATGGTCACCATTTAAATCGATCCATAATGCATCGGTCACCATACCCAGTTGTAAAAGGGCCGGACAAATTTCTGCTGTTGCGTCCCTGAAATTCCCTTTCCCATCATTTATCAGGATTCGGCTTCCCGGTGAAAGAGGATATTTTCCAGGAACTACTCTCCCGCCAAGAAAAATATCAGGAGCACCATCCCCATTGATATCAGCAAATTTCACACAACTTTTGCTAAATCTCAGTTGTGGTAATGATTGCAGATTTTTCTTGAAATTTCCCTTACCGTCATTAAAATATATCCTGTCCTGTAATGCGGAATCTCCATCTTTGAATTCGTATCCTCCACTTGCAATATATAAATCCGGAAAGCCGTCCCCATTGGCATCAAAAAAAGCAGCTGAAACATCTTCGCTTGCAGAATCTTTTTCAATAGCAGGTTCTGATTTGGCTGCAAAATCTCCATTGATCTCTTGAATAAAAATCCGGCCGGGTTGACCTTTTGCACCTCCAATAAAAAGATCTTTTCTTCCATCTCCGTTAATATCTTCAGCGGCTATACAAGGTCCCTGTCTGGAAAGGAAATTCGGCATTAAACTCTGCACTGAGAAATCATTGAATTCATTTTCAATATGGGTAAAGTCAGGTCCCTGGTCGGCCGTAAAATATTTCCTGCCTGTTGACAATGAATCATATTTCCAAAAGTGAATAGCATTTTGCCAGTCAAGAATCAAAGACTGATCAGGTTTCACCCTTCTGATTTTCTGCATTCTGTCGTCAGGCCAGACTACGATAACCGAATCAATCAACGCATGAATTCCTATTCCA
>JABDDT010000021.1 GCA_013287475.1 Bacteroidota bacterium | reverse complement strand
AGAAGCCAATACCGGTAGCGATGCTGCCAATATGCAATGCACAGCAGTAAAAAAGGGTGATGAATGGGTTCTTAACGGAACTAAAAACTGGATAACACATGGCATCAGCAGTAATATAACCGTTGTAGTTGCAAGAACAGGTGCTCCGAGAGAAAAAAATAATGCTACTGCTTTTGTTGTAACCAGGGGTACGCCTGGATTCACTGGTGGTAAAAAAGAAAATAAACTGGGAATGCGCGCCAGCGAAACCGCAGAAATGATATTTGATAATTGCCGCATACCAGACAGCTGCCGTTTGGGTAAGGTGGGTGATGGTTTTAAGCAGTCCCTTAAAGTGCTGGATGGTGGCAGGATCTCCATAGCTGCTCTCGGAGTGGGGATCGCAAAAGGTGCTTATGAAGCTGCAGTAAAATATTCAAAGGAAAGACATCAATTTGATAAACCGATTTCTTCCTTCCAGGCCATTTCCTTTAAACTGGCTGATATGGCGACAGAAATAATGGCTGCCGATTTGCTCACACTACAGGCAGGGTATCGGAAAAACAAAGGATTACCTATGACAAAGGAATCTGCCATGGCTAAATATTACGCAAGTGAAATTGCAGTGAAAACAGCTACTGAAGCCGTGCAGATTTTTGGAGGCTACGGATATACCAAAGATTTTCCGGTTGAAAAATATTATCGCGACAGCAAACTATGCACAATCGGTGAAGGCACTTCAGAAATTCAGAAAATTGTTATTGCGAGAGAGGTTTTAAGTTGACTGTTGACCATTGACCGGATTCATCCTGAGTTGCAATTTAGAAAAAGATTTAGGCGTTGGGCGTTGGGCATTAGGCTTTCTAAGGCATAAAATCTTCCTCCGCCTGCTTGCTGTATTTATCAAATATTTTATCGATCGCGCCGCCAAATAAAGGGAATTTGGATTTGGCGAAATTTTTCATGATCTCAACTGCTTTTATAGCCTGCGCTTCCGTCAATCCTTCGGCTTTTAATTTATCGAGCAATTCTTTCATATTCTATCGGGAATAAACTTTTAACTGGAATGTAGTTTTAGGCTTTAAGCTTTAGGCTTTAAGCTACCTTGAGTAAACTCATCTTGCTTGTATCAAATTTTTTCCGCGCATATTCCAGGTCCAAATGAAATTTATTTTCTTTTGAAGAAGGAAGTTCAAACATAGCGTCAGTAAGAATACTTTCACAAATACTGCGTAGTCCGCGCGCGCCGAGTTTGTATTCAACGGCTTTGGTCACCATGAAATCAAGCACATCATCATCGATGCTCAGCTGTATACCCTCAAGTTCAAATAATCTTTTATATTGTCTGATCAGCGAATTCTTAGGTTCCGTTAATATAGACCGGAGTGATATGCTGTCCAATGGATTCAAATGAGTTACAATGGGCAAACGACCCAGAAGTTCAGGAATAAGTCCAAAGGATTTCAGGTCAGGTGCATTCACATACTGTAATAAATTCTTACGTGTGAATTCCTGCTGCTCTTTATTTACATTGAATCCGATCGCATTGGTATTAATTCTGCGCGCGATGATTTTATCTACACCATCGAATGCACCGCCGCAAACGAATAAAATATTTTGTGTGTTGATCTTTATGAGCTTTTGTTCCGGATGTTTGCGGCCTCCCTGTGGTGGCACAAGTACATCGGTTCCCTCAAGCAGTTTGAGTAATCCCTGCTGAACACCTTCGCCACTCACATCCCGTGTTATTGATGGGTTGTCACCTTTACGTGCAATCTTATCAATTTCATCAATATATACAATGCCTCTTTCAGCGCTGACTACATCATAATTACAAACCTGCAACAGACGAGTGAGGATGCTTTCAACATCTTCTCCCACATATCCTGCTTCTGTAAATACGGTTGCATCCACTATCGCGAATGGAACATTGAGCAGTTTTGCAATGGTCTTTGCAAGAAGGGTCTTTCCTGTACCGGTTTCACCCACCATGATGATATTGCTTTTTTCAATTTCAACATCATTCTCGGTGACTTTCTGCTGTAATCTTTTATAATGATTATAAACGGCCACTGCAAGCACTTTTTTTGCTTCATCCTGGCCGATTACATACTCATCCAGAAATCTTTTGATCTCGATGGGTTTTTTAACTGTAAGTTTAAATTGGGAAGAAGGAGATGCGTCATCACGAACAATCAGCTCCTGCTGAATGATCTCCTGCGCATGTTCCACGCAGTTTTCACATATATGTCCTTCCTGACCCGCAATGAGAATTTTCACCTCATCCCGGCTTCGGCCACAGAAAGAACAATGAAGGGTATTTTTAGCCATTTAATTTCAAATAACTGTAAAAATAGTCAACTTATCTACGAAAACCAAGCATAAAAGCTTAAAGCGTAAGGCTAAAGGCTTAAGGCAAGTATGGAAGTATAAGAGTATAAGAGTATATGAATATAGGAGTGGAACTTATGCCCATAAATTAAAAAAGCCTTACGCTTTGCGCCTTAAGCCTTAAGCTTGTATTACAATTCCGCACTTATGCCGTCAGCAATGCCATACTCAACAGACTCCTTGGCATCCATCCAGTAATCGCGGTCAAAATCCCTCATGATCTGATCGTATTTCTTGCCACAGTTTTCAGCCAGTATTTTAGCTGCGATCTCTTTAACTCTTTTGGTCTGTTTTGCCTGTATTTCAAGATCAACGCTCACACCCTGGATATATCCTCCCAGACTTGGCTGATGGATCATAACTTCTCCATGCGGATAAATAAATCTTCTGCCCCTGGTACCTCCACTCAATAGTATTGATCCCATGGAAGCAGCAAGTCCGATACAAACAGTGCTAACCGGGCTCTTCATCATCCTCATTACATCGTAGATCGCCATTCCACTGGTTACCATTCCTCCCGGACTATTAATCAGGAATTTGATTTCCACACCGGGTTTATCAACGTCAAGCAGGAAAAATTTATTAATTATATCTTTTGCTGAACGGTCATCTACCGGTCCCCAGAGCTGCACAGTACGGGTATCAAAAAAATACTTTTCCAGTTTTTTCATCAGCATACCTGGATCCGTTTGCGGCTTGTCTTCTTTTTCTTCGGAAGGCTCATCATCCAGGCGAAAAGGATTAACAGGGTATTTGGCGTATTTCATCGTATGATTTTAAAATATGTTAATTTTCTTTTTTGTCTTTTCTGGGATTGATCACAAGTACTTCATCCACCAGTCCATATTCTTTAGCTTCAACGGCAGTTAACCAGTAGTCACGATCAGAATCTTTTTCAATCTGCTTGGTGGTCTTACCCGTATGAAATGCATAGATATCGTAAAGTTCCTTTTTCAGTTTTCTGATTTCATTCACAGTAATTTCAATATCGCTGGCTTGTCCACCAATACTACCGCTGGGTTGGTGCATCATCACACGACTGTGTTTAAGAGCCGTTCTTTTTCCTTTGGTGCCCGCACACATCAGTGTGGCGCCCATGGAAGCAGCCATACCTATACAGATGGTGGCTACATCAGGAGTAACATATTGCATCGTGTCATACACACCAAGACCGGAATATACGGATCCACCAGGGCTGTTGATATACATCTGTATGTCGCGATGGCGGTCTGTACTGTCCAGAAAAAGCAACTGCGCAGTAATGATATTGGCTACTTCATCATTGATGGGATAACCCAGGAAGATGATACGGTCCATCATCAAACGACTGTAAACATCCATAACGGCCACATTCATGGGACGTTCCTCGATGATATTCGGCGTGAGTCCGGTTACCAGGTATTTTTCATAACCATTTAATGTATTGCTGGAAAGGCCTAAGTGCTTAACGGCGTATTTTTCAAATTCGGAACCAAGATGCATAGTAGAATTATTTTTTCTTGAGGATGGATTACCGCGGATTACCTTTCAAATCTCCGTCCAAACTTTTAAACTTCCAAAAAACTGACAGAGTTGCAGGCGACAAAGAAAAATCCCCCCGTTTTTGCCGGAGGGATCAACAATTACTCGTGATGATGATGCTTGTGCTCTTCATTGAGCTTATTAAACTCTTCCACCGTAATGAATGTATCTACTGGTTTTACCTGGTTTTCTATCCATTGCAGCATTTTATTGGTTAGCTGGTTCTGATAAGTTTCTTCCACAAATCTTTTGTCCTGCATCATCTTATTTACATAGTCTTCCACCCAGGGTTGTTCATCTCCCTGTGGCAGACCGCCAAGATAGGCGAAAAGTTGTTTGCGTGCCGCCTCTTTGATGTCCTCCGGCTTTACTTCGATTTTATTTTCAGAAACAATTTTATCAGTAATCAGATTCCATTTCAGTGCATTGGCAAAAGTTGGAAATTCTTTTTCCACTTCTTCCGGAGTTTTCGGTTTTTCTCCTCCATTAAGCAGCCAACGTTTCAAAAATGATTCGGGAAATTCAATCGCTGTTTTTTCCAGCAGTTCATGGTAAAGAGTGTGCTGCAGATTATTGCTGGTCTGTGCTTTCCACTGATCTGCCATATCTTGTTTTACTGCATCGCGGAATGCTGGTTCAGATTCAATTGTTTTGTTTGGATAAACTTTTTTGAAGAAGGTTTCATCCAGGTTTGCTTTTTCCAACAGGCCCACTTTAGTGATCACCAGTTTAAAATATTTTTCTGCATCAGCAGCGCTTTCTTTGTTCAACCCCAGATCCTGCAGAATCCAGGCTCTTTCTTTTTCTTCAAAAGCAGTTAAGAGATGGATGATGAATTCATCCCCGGCTTTCTTTCCAATAAGTTGCGGGCGGAAAGATTCTGCGAAATATTTAACAAGTAGGGAATTGTCTTTTGGCTGGCTTCCTTCCAACGAGTTTCCACTCGCGTCTGTTTCCTGAAAACTTACGTTCAATACATAGTCATCCCCCGCCACGGATTCAGGATCTGTCATCGTTCCGTTTTTCTGACGGAGTCTTTCAATTTCCTCATTCAGCATCTCGTCGGAAATAATAATCTGATATCGGGTAGGCGTAAGAGATGAAAGTTCAGGTAAACTGAATGCAGGTTTCAGTCCTACTTCAAATGCAAATGAATAATCCTGAGGCTGGCCAATATTTATTTTACTTGCATCATTTTCGGGAAGGGGAAGCGGCTGGGCAAATATTTCAAGTTGCTCAGTGCTCATATAGTCCGTTAGTTTTTTCTCTACAGTTTTCAGCACTTCATCCGTAAATACCGAATTGCCATACATTTTCTTTATCAGGCTGGTTGGTACCATGCCTTTACGGAATCCCGGAATATTCGCTTTCTTACCATATTCCTTCAGCGATTTTTCAAACGAAGGGAGGTAGTCATTTTTTTCTATCTTAACAATGATCTTATCATTCAACAAACCGATATTCTCTCTGGTAACCGTACTCATAATATTTTTTTTACTTCTGTCCCAAAGGCGGGTCTGCATTCTGGAAACGGGCTGCAAAACTACGGAAAAAATGCTTAAATCTTAAAGCCTAAAGCCTAAAGCTAAAACGGTCATCGGTCAACGGTCATCTACCGAACATTTTTTCTTGCATTATGTATTGTTCCAGTCATTTTATTCGGCAATCAGAACAAACATAAGAACCAGGTGTTAAGGAAGGCTGTATATTCATTTTAAACTTATAATACTTATGCTTCAAACAAAAGGATATGCTGCACAAACGGTTGAATCAGATTTAGCTCCATGGAATTTTGAAAGAAGAGATGTAGGACCGAAGGATGTCCATATAGAAATTCTATTCTGCGGAGTGTGTCATTCAGACCTTCACCAGATTAAAAACGATTGGTTTCCTGGAATTTTTCCCATGGTTCCCGGACATGAAATTGTTGGCAGGGTGGTCCGTACAGGTTCTGATGTGAAGAAATTCAAAAAAGGTGAATTGGCAGGTGTCGGATGCCTGGTAGATTCCTGCAGAATCTGTGAAAATTGTAAACAGGGTCTTGAGCAATACTGTCTGAATGGTTCAGTTGCAACTTATAACGGCAGGGCGAAGGATGGCAGTCCCACATACGGAGGGTATTCAAACCAAATCGTTGTTCACGAAGATTTTGTACTTCATATCTCCGAAAAATTGCCTCTTTCAGCGGTTGCTCCCTTGTTATGCGCCGGGATTACTACCTATTCCCCGCTTCGGTTTTGGAAAGTGGGCAAGGGACACAAACTGGCAGTTCTCGGACTTGGTGGATTGGGGCATATGGCAGTAAAATTCGGCGTTGCATTTGGAGCGGAAGTGACCGTTTTAAGCACCTCACCTTCAAAAGAAAAAGATGCAAAAGCATTAGGAGCCCACAAATTCGTAGTTACAACAGATTCAAAACAGGTTGCGGCAGTCAAAGGAACATTCAACTTCATCCTGGATACAGTTTCAGCAAAACATGATATGTCTTTTTATCTTTCCTTATTAGCCACCAACGGGATTCATATCTGTGTTGGCGCACCTCCCGAACCACATTTAATTCCTGCATTTGCATTGATGGGCGGAAGAAAAAGTGTTTCAGGATCAGGCATCGGAGGTTTACCTGAAACACAAGAGATGCTGGACTACTGCGCAGATAATAATATCGTTTCAGATATTGAAATCATTGACATTAAGTATATACAGAAGGCCTATGAAAGAATGGTCAGGGGAGATGTTCATTACCGGTTTGTGATCGATATGGCGACGCTTTAAGCGGAATGCTTAACGCTGAACGCGGAACGCATAACGCTTAACGCGGAACGCTGAACATGGTGATAGGATGAATTAATTTGAGTCATTATTCCACAATAATTATCCTGTTTCCATTTTTTCTTCTGACAGATAAAACGCCGCCTTTTTCAAGCGGGTTCCAGGAATAGCCTTCACCGGCAGAAACTTCTTTCAATGGTAAGTCGTTCAGAAGTACTGCCGAAGGTTTGTTTTTTAATTTTATAATTTCAGTACCGTCTTTGTCATAGGTCCGGTAATAAATCCTCACATTACTGGTATCAGGTTTACTAAATTCAACACTCAGATATTTTTTAAAATGATCTTTATAATCCGCCTGCTGAATAACCGAGGTGGTTGAAAGAATATGATCTTCAATGGGTGCGAGCATTGGAAAAACAGCCATAGCCCGTAAATAATGCCTTACATAATCACCATAACCATCCGTAAGCCAGGGTTCGTCAGTTGGGAAGCAATTTTTCCCGTCAACATCAACTGCATATGTAGCCCAGTTCAGTTCGTGAATGGCGTTGATGTAAAGTGCAGTGTCTCCGGTTAAGTAGGAATATAATAACTCATCTGCAGCCTGCCTTGCGCTATGACTGTTTCCGGGAACAGGGTATACAGATTGTTCATTGGTAACCGTTACTCCATATTTCTTCCATTTATCATTCGCGAAATTTACGTGTACCCAGTCTATAATGTTCTTTACCTCTTTCTTCCAATCGGGGAAATATTGCGGATGTTCCATCATATACCTGGCACATGTCATGGCGTTAATTTGAGTCTGACTCCATTCACCGACATCTTCAAAAAACGGCCCCCATTTATTATTTTGGATAGGATATTTTTTAAGCCATGAAAGTATTTTATCAGTAGCAATTTTATATGCTGCCACATTGCCTTCATGCAATTGTATTAAATCAAAAAACAATTGCAAAGCGGGCGTGAGATTGCTGGTATAAAAAGCCGTATCGGTTGATTTACCGGTTCCTCCCTCTAATTTAAGAAGTACTGTTTTTCCTGTAAACACGTTCACCTTAAAGGGCAGAGGAGAATGATCCTCAGTCCCGGTTTTTACATTTGCTGCCAGTGTATTGGCAATTTTTACAGCAGCATTTAAAAAAACAGGATCGTTTTTTATTTTATAAACATGCACAAGTTCCAGCCCTAGTGAACCAGCCTTGTCCGGCTGGGCCACATCCTTCCCATTTCGCATATCGCCGTCATATATTCCGGAATAAATAAGTGTATTATACGGAAAAGGAATATCGGGCCATTTACAATTGGCAGGCGAAAGACCATGGGTTAAATAATAATCTGCCAGGAAATATATATTGGCCTTGATATTTTCATCCCCTAAGTAGGCATATAAAAGGCGCCAGGATGAAATGGCCATCATAAACTGATCGCCTCCGATACCGCGGGGATCATCCATTTCCTTATTCCAGACCTGGTGGTTCATATAATAAGGCAATCCGTTCATATCCCTGCGCATATTGAACCAAAAATTCCATACAAGACGTATATCATGGTCGTAAGCTATCCCGGGATCTGCATTGTACCAGGGTATAATGTTACCTTCTTTATCTGTTTGGATAGGATGGTATATAAGCATTTCGCCCTGTTGAGCCAATAGGCGTCCGGCGGTAAGTGAAAAAAATAAAAGCGCAAGGGTAATTTTTCTCCTGGTCATGAAAATAAAGTTATCCGAATTTAAAATCAAAACCCCCTGTATTAATTAATACAGGGGGTTGTGCGGGTGATAGGACTCGAACCTACATGCCTTACGGCGTCAGATCCTAAGTCTGATACGTCTGCCAATTTCGCCACACCCGCATTTTAAGCTTAAAGCTTAAAGCTTAAAGCTTAAAGCCTAAAGCCTAAAGCCTAAAGCCTAAAGCCTAAAGCCTAAAGCCTAAAGCCTAAAGCCTAAATATCTTTTGGAAGCGCGAAAATAAGGTAAATTGTCATTATGGATAATTGTTAGTCTTTATTATAAATTATTACTTTTTACAAACAATGCCAATTCATTATTAACTAAAGCGTTAAGCGTTAAGCGTTAGGCGTTGCGCTTTTTAACGTAAATTCGTAACAATGGAGACTGTTGCGGCAATTCCGAAGTATAATTTAACGGAAGACCAGGAAAAAAGGTTGATTTTGAGGGAGTACCGGGCTCTTTTACGCTCTTTGAAACCAAAATTGAAAGCGGGCGATAAGGAGCATATCCGGGATGCTTTTGAAATGGCAGCCGAGGCGCATAAAACCATGCGTCGTAAAAGTGGAGAACCTTATATCCTGCATCCCCTGGCGGTAAGCCGGATCTGTGTGGAAGAGATCGGGCTTGGCGTCAGATCCACTATTTGTGCCCTCCTCCATGATGTGGTAGAAGATACAGATATAACGCTGGAGGATATTGAACGGGATTTTGGAAGTGAAATATCCCGCATCGTGGACGGACTAACGAAAATTTCAAATGTCATCGATGTAAATGCTTCGCAACAGGCTGAAAATTTCAAGAAGATATTGCTTACCCTAACAGATGACCCCCGGGTAATACTGATCAAACTGGCAGACCGTCTGCACAATATGCGGACGCTCGACAGCATGAAGCGTGAAAAACAGCTTAAAATCGCTTCGGAAACAGTTTATGTCTTCGCGCCCCTGGCGCATCGAATGGGTCTGTATAATATCAAGACTGAACTCGAGGACCTGGCCATGAAATACCTCGAGCCGGAAGAATATAAGGAAATTGCCCGCAAGCTGGCGGAAACCAAACGTGAACGATCACGTTATATCAACGAATTCATCAAACCATTACGGGAGCAAATGGAACTTGCACAGTTCGATTTTGAAATTCATGGTCGTCCAAAAAGTATTCATTCTATCTGGACCAAAATGCGTAAAAAAGGGGTCTCCTTTGAAGAAGTTTATGACCTCTTTGCCATTCGGATCATTATCAATTCGCCGCCTGAAACTGAAAAAGCCGATTGCTGGAAAGTCTATTCCATTATTACTGATGAATACACTCCTTCGCCCGAAAGACTGCGTGACTGGTTAAGTAATCCTAAATCAAACGGGTATGAAGCCCTGCATACAACCGTGATGGGACCGCAGGGGAAATGGGTCGAAATCCAGATCCGTTCGAAACGCATGAATGAAATAGCAGAGAAAGGTTTGGCAGCGCATTGGAAGTATAAGGAAGGAGCAAGCGATGAGAGCCGTTTCGATGATTGGTTCCACCAGATCCGGGAAGTTCTGACAATGGAAGATAATGATTCCATTAATTTCCTCCAGGATTTTAAAACAAGTTTTCTGGCGGAAGAAATTTATGTATACACACCCAAGGGTGACGTAAAAATGCTTCCGCTTGGATCAACGGCACTCGACTTCGCATTTTCCATTCATAGTAAAATAGGCGAGCAATGTATTGGCGCAAAAGTGAATCACAAGCTGGTTCCTATAAGTCATAAACTCCGTAGCGGTGATCAGGTGGAGATCATTACTTCAAGCAAGCAAAGGCCAACGGAAGACTGGATCAATTATGTAGTGACGGCTAAGGCCAAGAGTAAAGTGAAAGATGCACTGCGGGAAGAAAAACGCAAAATAGCTGACGAAGGGAAATACATGGTTCAGAAAAAACTGGAGAACTTTGGTGCGGCTTACAATCAGCATAACACGGAAACGCTGGTGAACTATTATAAACTGAATTCCTCCCTCGATTTTTTTTACCAGGTTGCCGTGAAAAATATCGACCTGAAAGAATTGAAAGAATTTCAGCTCCTCGGCGACAGAATAGAACCCCCTAAGCCCGCTAAAACACAAATCGAAACTAAACCCGAGATAAATTTCACTCCAAGTCCGCGTAAGGATACCGAGCTTATCATATTCGGTGAGAGCAGCGATAAAATCGTATACACGCTTGCTAATTGCTGCAAACCCATTCCCGGCGACGATGTATTTGGATTTGTCACCACGGGAAAAGGATTAACGATTCATCGCACAAATTGTCCGAATGCAACGAGGCTGCTTTCCAATTACGGACATCGTGTGGTAAAAACTAAATGGGCAAAAAATAAAGAAATTTCATTCCTTACCGGTGTACGTATCATCGGTCTCGACGACGTTGGGGTAATCAATAAAATAACCAACCTGATTTCGGGTGAATTGCGGATCAATATCAATGCTCTTACAGTCGAAGCAAAGGAGGGATTATTTGAAGGCAGTATCAAAGTATATGTACACGACAAAGAAGAGCTGGAAGAACTGGTCAGGCGGTTAAAACAACTGAACGGCATTCATTCAGTAGATCGCTTCGACACGGAAGTAAATGAACCAACAAAATAATTGTTAATGGTTAATTGTTAATGCTCAATGGTGTATAAAACAAAACCTGGTCGTTAATAATTAACCATTAACAATTAACCATTAACAATTACTTTTGCCCCTTCTAAAAAATCAGGCTGATGGTTGATGTTATTCTCGGGCTGCAGTGGGGAGATGAAGGAAAAGGTAAAATCGTAGATTATTTCGCACCCCGATATGATCTTATTGCCCGCTTTCAGGGTGGCCCTAATGCGGGACATACACTTTATGTAAAGGATCAGAAAGTTGTTCTGCATCAGATTCCATCCGGTATTTTTCATGAGAACACTATCAATCTTATTGGTAACGGCGTTGTTCTTGATCCGGTTATATTGAAAAGAGAATGTGAAACGGTAAAATCTTTTGGAATTGACTATCGGAAAAATCTTTATATCGCACAACGTGCGCATCTGATCCTGCCAACACATCGTGCACTGGATAAAGCTTCGGAACTCTCCAAAGGAAATGAAAAAATAGGATCAACATTAAAAGGAATCGGCCCCGCATATATGGATAAAACGGGAAGAAACGGATTGCGCGTCGGAGACCTGCTCGATAAAAATTTCACCACCCAGTATATACGTTTGCGATTGAAACATCAGAAACTTCTGGACGGCCTCCATTTCCAGGAAGATGTTTCTGAAATGGAAGAAGAATTTTTTGAAGCGCTGGAATTCCTGAAACAATTTAAAATTGTACAGGGTGAATACTTCATTAATGAAAAACTGAGCCAGGGTAAAAAAGTGCTGGCAGAAGGTGCACAGGGAAGTATGCTTGATGTTGATTTTGGAACCTTTCCTTTTGTTACTTCTTCCAATACCATATCTGCAGGCGTTTGTACCGGCCTTGGCGTAGCACCTCAGCAAATTCGCGAAGTAATCGGTGTAACCAAAGCATATTGCACGCGTGTGGGAAGCGGACCCTTTCCGACTGAGCTTGCAGATGAAACCGGTGATCTGCTGCGTAAAGCTGGCAGCGAATATGGTGCAACAACCGGAAGACCGCGGCGCTGTGGTTGGATAGATCTGGTCGCATTGCGCTATGCCTGCATGATCAATGGTGTAACAAAACTGGTCATGACCAAGGCTGATGTATTGGATGATTTCGAAACGCTGAAAATGTGCACAAAATACCGGATTGCAGGAAAGGAAACAGAAGAGATACCTTTTCAAATGTTGCAACAGGCCATAGAGCCGGTACTTTCCTCTTTTCAGGGATGGAAAAAGGATATAACGACAAAAAAAGACTTCAATTCGCTGCCTGAAGAAATGAAGACATATATTTCTTTTATAGATAGTTACCTGAAAGTTAAGGTTTCATATATTTCAAATGGTCCCGGACGCGACCAATTGATAGAAAAACAATAACCCGCCCGGGGAATCGAAAATTCTTACTAAAAAAATTTGGAGGTTTAAAAACTTCGCTGAAATTTTACAATCTAATCTTATTGGAATATGGTACCAAAATCTGATAAGGAGAACAAGGGTTTAAAAAAATCCGGACCTGCTTCATCGAAACCAACTGCAAAACCGTCTTCAAAAAAAGCCAAAGAAGAAGATGATGACGAGGAGGAAGATGATGACGAGGTAGAATCTCCAAAATCTGCAGCAAAAAAAGGCCTTAAGGCAACTGCGTCCAAAACGAAGAAAAAATCGGATGAGGACGACGATGACGACGAAGAAGAAGGGGAAGAAGAAGTAGATGAATGGGACAAAGTAGAAGAGGAGGAGGAATGGGACCCGGATTTTGATGAATTCGATGTTCCACGCTCCAAGACCAAAAAAGCAGCACCCGGTGGCAAAAAAGCCGCCAAGGGTGATGAGGATGAACTGGGGCTGGATGATGAATATAAAAATATGGATCTCTTTAATGAGAACGGATTTGAAGATGAAGATGAGGATTTCTAATAAGGCTAACAGGCATGGCCAAACGCCAATTTGTATCTTTTCCTTTCTCTGATCTGTATAAAATAAAACAACAGGTATTAGACTGGTCAACCCGGTTTAGTACCTTTTCTTTTCTGGATAATCAGCAATATTCTTCAGCGGAACATAGTTATGAATGCCTGGTGGCCGCAGGCGAAAGGGCCCGTCTGAAAACAGAAGCCGGACATGCGTTTAAAGAGATTAAGAAATTTTCACAGCAACAGGAAGACTGGCTTTTTGGGCATTTTTCATATGACCTGAAATCTGAAACAGAGGGGTCCCCTTCTCATCTTCCGGATTTCATTCAATTTCCCGATCTGTTCTTTTTTGTTCCTGAAATTGTCATTATAATACTTCCTCTGGAAATACAGATTGGTTTATTCGGTAACCATCACAAAGAAGTTTTGAATGAAATTGAAAGTATTTCTTTCACCGGAAAAAAAATCATGCAGGGGAAAAACATTATTCAAAAAAGAATTTCAAAAGACCAATATATAGCAACCACTGAACGACTCGTAAAGCATATGCTGCGTGGAGACTGCTATGAGATCAATTTCTGTCAGGAATTTTTTGTTGAAGCTGCCGCTTTGGATCCACTGGATGCATACAGAACCCTGAACCGGACTTCTCCCAGTCCGTTTTCAGCATTTTACTGCGTAGATGAAAAATTTCTTTTATGTGCAAGTCCGGAAAGATTTTTAAAAAGAGAAGGCGAAAGCATTATATCACAACCAATCAAAGGGACCTCCGCCAGGGATCCTGAAAATAAAGTGCATGATGAATTACTAAAGACCGGGCTGGCAGCCAGTGAAAAAGATCGTGCAGAAAATGTTATGATAGTGGATCTGGTTCGTAATGATCTTTCAAAAATCTGTGAACCGGATTCAGTTCGGGTAGCTGAATTATTTGGCATTTACAGTTTCGCGCAGGTACATCAGATGATTTCAACCATCATTGGCAGGCCCAGAGCAAATCTGCATTGGAGTGAAATGATAGCAGGAACATTTCCCATGGGTTCCATGACCGGAGCACCAAAAAAAAGTGTTCTGGAACTGATTGAACAATACGAAAAAACAAAAAGGGGATTATTTTCCGGAGCATTGGGTTATGTTAAACCAAACCAGGATTTTGATTTCAATGTTGTTATCCGAAGCTTATTTTATAACAGGAAGGAATCTTACCTGTCGTATTTTGCGGGCTCAGGAATAACAGTTAATAGTGATCCTGAAAAAGAGTATGAAGAATGCCTGCTCAAAGTGAAAGCTTTTGAAGGGATAATAAAAAACCCATCCCTCTAAAATCGGGATGGGTTACTGAAATGCCCCTTGAATTTATTTATGAGAAATATTGGCTACGGCTTTGTTTTCATTCGCTGCATCATCTTCCAATAACAAACGCTGAACCGATTCATTCAGGATTTCATATTTGTTGGATACAAAAAGATCCATTTTATCAGCTGGCAGCTTCAGGTCATAACTATTATTAGCACTTGCCATTACTTTATCAAAATCCGGATTATAACGATTGAATTCAGTTTCATCCATAAGAATATACTTGGAAATAATACTTGAAAAATATTTGCCAGAAATATTTATAGTCTTTGCACTGGCCTGTTCTTCCTTATTTAGTTTCCTGTTGAAAACATACATGGCTGAACCCGAAAGCTGGTCGGTTGCTTCATCTTTTGTGAGCGTGGTAACACTGCCCTGCCCTTCGAAAGTATATTGAGTAGCAATGAATTTCTTTACATGGTTCCTGGATTCAGCAGGCAGATAATTCTGAAGCTGCCAGAAATCCCGGCTATTACTCTTTCTAATGGCACGATATACATTACCGGTACCACCATTATATGCAGCAATGACCAGCAGCCAGTCTCCAAGTTCTGCATAAAGGTCACGGAGGTAAATAGCCGCAGCTTTTGTACTCTTATAGTAATTCTTTCGTTCATCTACCTTCCGGTTCACTTTTAAACCAAGTACACGGGCCGTGGCCGGCATCAACTGCCAGGGACCTACAGCTCCTACCCACGACATGGCAGTAGGTTTCAGGTTGGATTCGATTACGGCCAGGTATTTCAGCTCATTTGGAAGGCCATATTGATTAAGGATCCCGTCTATCAGTTTAAAATAGGGGTGTCCCCAGGATTTCATTTCGTCCATTTCCTGTTTGTTCTGGATTATGAAATCCTGAACAAAACTTAAAGCCCGGGGATTTAATTTAGCACCATTGGTACCACAAACGGATGCAAGAAAAAGGTTATTAATGCCATTTTTTACGTCACTAGTATCTATTGGCATATGCAGGGCAACAAAAGTCTTATCAACTTTTAAGACACTCGCACGGCTGTGAAGCAGCAATCCAATAAAAGCAATGCCGAACAATAAAAGTCTCTTCATCTCTTAATGCTTAAAGATTTATAAACCGGGAAATCCGGAGTATAAATTTTTCAAGGGATGGATTGCGGATTGAATCTACCGGAACAGAACGTCCGGATTCATAGAGTCGGAATTTCGTAGGACTTATATTGCTGTAGGAGTTCTTCAGAGAACTGCAGTAAAGATAATTCACGAAATTGGTTCGTCATAGCTTGGATACCAAAAGGCATGCCGTTTGTATGGGTAAAGAGAGGCAGGGAAATACCCGGAATACCGACCAGATTTGCGTAAACCGTATATAAATCAGCGAGATACATGGCTACCGGATCGGAGGTTTTTTCACCGGATTTGAATGCCGTGGAAGGAGCTGTGGGACTGAGGATTATATCAAATTCATTGAAAATCAATCTAGTACGTTCTGTTAAAATTCTTCTTACTTTTTGTGCCTTACTGAAATATGCTTCATAATACCCTGAGCTTAATACAAAAGTGCCCAGGAGGATCCTGCGCTTTACTTCTTTTCCAAAGCCTTCAGAACGGGTTTCCTGATAAAATTCCGGAAAGCCTGCATCAGGCACTTTGGTCCGGTGCCCATACCTTACACCGTCAAAACGGGATAAATTGGAAGAAGCTTCTGCGGTTGTCAGTATGTAATATGCGGGAACAATATAATCCAACAGGTCAAAGGATATCTCTTTTACCTGATAGCCCTTTAATCGGAGATCACCAATAAAATCGCGGAGTTTTGACCTGATTTCAGGGTCGAGCGAAGGGTGTTCGAGGGCTTCTTTAAGAACAGCGATTTTATAGGATGACGGTTGACCGATGACGGTTGACCGTTCAGCGTTCTGCGTTAAGCCTTGAGCGTTAAGCCTTAAGCGTTCAGCATAAGAAGGTACTGGCCGGCGGGAGGAAGTCGAGTCCTTAGGGTCGAATCCGGCTATGATTTCGAGCACAAGGGAAATATCTTTAATATTCCTGGCGAATAAGCCAATCTGGTCAAAAGAAGAGGCATAAGCTATCAGCCCATAACGTGAAATTCGTCCATAAGTGGGTTTCAGGCCGATTACGCCGCAGAAATCTGCCGGCTGACGAACAGAACCCCCTGTATCGCTGCCCAGGGAAAGCATGCATAGAGAAGCCTGAACGGCTACGGCTGATCCTCCGGATGACCCCCCTGGCACTTTTTCAGGATCAAGTGCATTTTTAACCCGGCCATAGATAGAATTTTCATTACTCGAACCCATAGCAAACTCGTCACAGTTAAGGTGGCCAATAATGATGGCACCCTCCCTTATCAGATGTTCTACAACCGTAGCGCTATACAGAGAATGAAATCCTTCCAGAATATGTGAACCCGCGGTTACCGGATGGTCCCTATAACAAATAACATCTTTGATACCAATTACTACTCCATGTAATCTTCCTGGCATTATTCCGGCACTGTGATCTGCATCCAGTTTGTCTGCCGTTTGGAGAGATTCTTTTTCATAGAGATGTGCAAACGCGTTAAGATAACTCAACCGGTGAATGCGTTCGAGATAAAATATAACAGCATCACGGCAGGAATATGAACCCTCTTTCAGGGCTTCCTGATATTCATGTATGGAAGTGAAAGAAAACAATAAATAATGCAGGAGCTGCAATCATTAACTGCAGGCTCCTAAGGGTTGTTAGTTGTGGTAGTAGTAGTTGTATTCGATTTAGGCGGCTCATTCAAACCATCTTCAAACTCCTTCTTCACATTATTCTTGGCATCATTGAATTCACGCATTCCTTTACCAAGGCCACGCATGAATTCCGGAATTTTTTTACCACCAAAAAGAATCAATACCGCCAGGATGATCAGTATCCATTCTGAACCACCGGGTGCTGACAGCAGGAAAAAACATTGCAGAAAATTGCTGAACATATACTTGTTGTTTGAGGTCCAAAGATAATCTATTGCAAATAAAAAAAGCGAACCGTTATTAGTCCGCTTTGTTGTTAACAGTTGATTTATTTCAGGAAATAATCCTCTTTTCCTTGATACGGGCGCTCTTTCCGCTGCGATCTCTCTGGAAGTAAAGTTTTGCCCGGCGAACACGGCCTACCTTATTTACGGCCACCGATTCAATATTGGGTGAAAATGCAGGAAAGGTTCTTTCAACTCCTATAGCATCAGAAATCTTTCTTACAGTAAAAGTGGCTGTCATACCTGTACCCTGTCTTTTGATCACGTCTCCTTTAAAACTCTGGATACGTTCTTTATTACCTTCCAGAATTTTGTAATTCACGGTCACATTGTCTCCGGCCTTAAATTTCGGGAGATCTTTCCTGGTACTTAGCTGTTCGTGGACGAATGCAATAGCCGCGTTCATAACATGATTTTTGGGATGCAAAAGTAACAAGCTTTCCGGTAAAATCAAAAACTAATGTTCCTTCCCTACCTGGCAACGTTTACCGCGCGTTTTTCGCGGATAACAGTAACCTTAATCTGACCGGGATATGTCATTTCAGTTTGTATTTTCTGCGCAATTTCAAAACTCAGTTTATCACTGTCTCCGTCGGTAACCCGGTCCGATTCAACAATTACGCGTAATTCCCGACCGGCCTGGATTGCATAAGCTTTTTCAACACCTGGATAAGTAAGGGCAAGATTTTCCAGGTCCTTGATCCTTTGAATATACTGTTGCATGATTTCACGACGCGCACCTGGCCTGGCACCACTGATTGCATCACAGGCCTGGATGATTGGAGCAATTACATACTGCATTTCAACTTCGTCATGATGGGCTCCGATGGCATTGACAACTGCCGGATTTTCGCCGTATTTTTCAGCTATTTTCATTCCCAGCAATGCATGGCTCAGCTCTGTTTCTTCATCTGGTACTTTCCCAATGTCGTGTAACAATCCTGCCCGTTTGGCCAGTTTAGGGTTCAGGCCCAGCTCTGAAGCCATAATTGCACAAAGGTTGGCCACTTCACGGCTGTGCATGAGCAGGTTTTGTCCATATGACGAACGGAAACGCATTTTACCTACAATCCTCACAAGTTCCTTGTGTAAACCGTGAATACCGAGTTCGATTACAGTTCTTTCCCCGATCTCTATGACCTGTTCTTCTATTTGTCTCTTCGTTTTTTCAACCACTTCTTCAATGCGTGCAGGATGAATACGGCCATCTGCCACTAAACGCTGCAGGGAAAGCCGGGCAATTTCCCTTCTAAGGGGATCAAAGGATGAAAGAACGATGGCTTCAGGGGTATCGTCAACGATCAGGTCCACACCGGTAGCAGCTTCCAGGGCCCGGATATTTCTTCCTTCCCTTCCGATGATCTGCCCTTTAATTTCATCGCTTTCAAGGTTGAAAACTGTAATGGAATTTTCAATAGCCTGTTCAGCAGCCGTACGCTGAATGCTTTGAATAATAATTTTACGGGCTTCTTTATTGGCTTTCTGACGGGCATCATCAATAATTTCCTGCTGCAGGGCAAGTGCCTGGGTATGAGCTTCCTGTTTAAGGCTCTCAATAAGCTGGGCCTTGGCTTCTTCTCCGGTCAGGCCAGCTATTTTTTCCAGTCTCCGGATATGCTCCTCCTGGTGTTTTTCGAGTTCAGTACGTTTAAAGTTCACCACATCGATCTGGCGGTTCAGATTTTCTTTAATGGCGTCGTTTTCCTTAACCTGTTTATCAAGCTGTTCCAGTCTTTGGGCAGTACCCTGCTCTTTCTGTTTTATCCGGATCTCAGAATCGGCCAGTCTCCTGTTTCGTTCGAGTACTTCTTTTTCGTGTTCTGATTTCAGCTGTACAAACCGCTCCTTAGCTTCGAGCAGTTTTTCTTTTTTCAGGGTTTCAGCGGATAATTGGGCATCCGAAAGGATTTTTTGTGATTGCAGGTTGGCTTCGTCTACTTGTTTTCGGGTATTTTTTGAAAAAATAAACTTACCCGCCAGAACACCAACAATAAGACCTATGATAGCAATTATAATGGATATAATGGTTGAATCCATGGAAACTTGAGTTTAGAATGTTCAGAATCATATTTTTATCATCCATGAGGCGAGGGGATGGGTAGCGAAGATAAGGTATTTTAGGCAGGAGAAGCCCCCTTAGGGCTAGGTAAGTGCTTTATCCAGTTGTTCTTCGAGTTTACCAAGCATGTCCGAGAAATCAGGGGAAGCTTCATTCCCGGATTGGGGATTTGTCTGTGTGGCAAACCACAGGATTACCATCGAAACATAATCCTGCATATCCTTCCCGGCGAATTGGGTCTTGAATTCAATGATTTTATCATTTATTGTTTTAAGGGTACCCCTTACAGCACCCTCGTCTTCAGGTTTTATGCGTATCCGGTAAGACCGGTCCCCTATAATGATATTTATTGGGATAAGCTCTTGCATGTCTCGAATTCTTGTTTTAACTTTAAAAATACCAGACGGCTGACGATTGTCCGAAGTTAAGTTAAGTTCTTCTGAAGAATCTACTCCTGCTGGTAAAGTTTCTTTAATCCAATCCAAATCCAGTACCTATGTTCCTAAAGATCAAATCACCGACTTTCATTGATCGGCTAAGTCTAGAGATCAATCAAACACAAAAATCATTATTGAGGGCCGTTTTAAAAGACGATAGCGGCATAATCTGCAGTGTATTGCAAAAAGAACTCAGTTTCGGTCAACAGTTTCTTGACTGGGAAGGCCTTAATGAACTTCCCTATGGAGTATATACACTGGAAGTTTCACAGGGTGCTGATGAAATGAAAATGCGTCTGGTAAAGCGCGTTTGAATTTAGTTATTCCTGCAACAGGGCGATACATTTATCTATCTCCCTGACATATTTATTTAGTCTTTTTTCAAGCATTTTTTTATCAGCTTCTTCCATACCCCTGCCCGTTAACTTTTGAACTTCTGTCTGCTGCCGGTATTTATCCGCTTCGCGGGAAATATTTTCACATCTGAGATTCATTTTTTTCAGATCATCCTTAAGCTTTTCATTTTCTTTTTGTAAGACCTGGTACTGTTTCAGTAATAACAGGATTTTTTCATGCACTCGTTTAAGTTGTACTTCTGGTTGTGTCATGAAATTTTATTTAAATAATATTTGTTTTCTTATTTCCTGATCTCAGCTTTAAGTTCTTCTTCAGCTGTTTTCATTATCCTGTTCATCATCGCGTCAATTTCCTTATCAGTTAATGTTTTTTCATAATCCAGAAAAGTAAAACTGATAGCCATGGATTTTTTATCCTTTCCCAGTTTTTCGCTTTCAAAAATATCGAATAATTGAACCTTGCGCAATTTCTCCAGGCCGATACCATAAACTGCCTTTTCTATTTTTTCAAAGGGTAGTGATTTCTCTACTACAAGCGCAAGATCTCTGTTAACAGGCACCTGCCTGGGTAATTCTGAAAACACAATCGTCTTCCTGCCAGCCAGATCTACCAGGTTATCCCAATAAATATCAGCAAAAAAAACGGGCTGGCGAATATCAAATTTCTGTAAAATGGAGCTATCCACTTCACCGGCGCTTAAAATAATTTTATTATCCTGCCTGATTTCAATGGCCCCTGATAATTTTTGATGGTTAAAAGGGAGGATTTCACCATGAATCCCGGACAGGCTGGAGAGAGCCATGCATATTCCTTTCAGGTAATAAAAATCAATGGCTACCGGTTTTCCTTTCCAGTTTTCGGGTTGCAGGTTACCTGTCATATACAGGCAGCAATGATTAATCTCAGTATATTGGCCAGGCTGACTGGTTTCGTAAGTTTTCCCAAATTCAAAAAAACGCAGGTCGTTATTTTTACGATTCAGGTTCCAGGAAATGCTTTCCAAACCGGTCTCCAGCAGGGAGGGCCGCATAACGTTCAGCTCGGCACTCAGATTGTTGATCAATTTTACTGCGGTTTGCAGTTCAGTTTCACCGAAATAAGCACTATTGGTAATGGAATTAGTGAAGATTTCATTAAACCCGCTCCCAACCAGGAAACCTGCAATTTTTTCCTGCATGGCCGCCTGCTCTCTTCCTGATTCAACTGATGGAGAGATATTGATATTTCCCGGAATTTCAATATGGTCGAACCCGTCAATTCGCATAATCTCTTCTACCAGGTCTGCCGGTAATTGTACGTCCGGCTTGTGAAATGGAACAGCAATCAGAAGATCGTCCAATCCTTCACGGAGAATGTCAAAACCAAGCGCCAGCAGAATATTTTTTACTACAATGGAATGGTAGTTCTTTCCGCTGAGTTTTTTGAGATAATGATATTTAAGAAGGACCTGTGTTTTGGGAAATGGTTCTGGATAAAGATCCTGTATGGGCGAATTTATTTTTCCACCTGCATATTCCCGGATCAGGCTGGATGCTCTTTTCAGCGCATTTACAGTTCCGGAAATATCCATACCTTTTTCAAAATGTATGGCTGCTTCCGTACGCAGACCATGCCTGAAAGAAGTTCTTCTGATAGCTGAGGGATTAAACCAGGCGGATTCCAGGAACAAATCAGTACTCGTGTTTTTTATACCGCTGTTTAAGCCGCCAAAAACACCGGCAATACAAATCGGCCCTTCTGCATCACAGATCATCAGATCTGCTGCATCCAGTTTTCTTTCTTTTTCGTCAAGTGTAATAAAATCTGTGCCGGCAGGAAGGTTTTTAATGATGATTTTATTTCCTCTTATTTCATTTGCATCATAAGCATGCAGAGGCTGACCCGTTTCCTGTAAAACAAAATTTGTTATATCAACCACATTGTTGATAGGCCTGATGCCGATCGCTTTTAATTTTTCCTGCATCCATTGGGGAGATTCCCCAATGCGGATACCCGTCATGGTTAAACCGGAATATCGGGCGCAATCTTTTCTGTTTATCAGTTCTATTTTTATTTCTTTTCCCTTTGCTTCGGGCACAACGGAAGGAACAACGGGAAGTTTAACATGATAATCTTTTTTATCCTGATGAGAAAGAAAGGCACAGAGATCCCTGGCAACACCTATGTGACTCATGGCATCCATATGGTTGGGTGTGAGGCCTATTTCGTAAATAAAATCTGAATAGGGTTTATAATAGTCCGCTGCCGGAAGCCCTGGTCGCAGTTTTTCAGGCAGAACAATAATGCCGGCATGATCCTTTCCAAGACCGATTTCGTCTTCTGCACAAAGCATACCCTGGCTCTCCATACCACGGATTTTTGCAGCTTTTATTTGCAGAGAATCTCCGGAGTCAGGGTATAATGTGGAACCCACCAAAGCAACGACAACTTTTTGTCCTGATGCAACATTACTGGCACCACACACGATTTGCAGATTATCTTTTGAACCAATATTTACCTGTGTAATTTTTAATTTATCTGCATTGGGATGGGATTCAACGGAAATTACTTCACCTATAACCAACCCCTCCATGCCGCCCCGCACCGATGAATATGGATGAAACGACTCCACTTCAAGACCGACAGAAGTGAGAATTCGGGAAACCTGTTCAGGGTTGGGTTTTTGAGTCAGATTATCAGGTAAATAGTCGCATAGCCAGTTGTAACTGATGGTCATTTAGTGAGAAACTTTAGAGGCAAAGATACTTTTTTACGTTAAACGCTTAACGCTTAATGCGTATGGCTTAACGCTTAACGCGTAAGGCTTAACGCGTAAGGCGTAACGCTTAACGCGATAAAATGCGTAAGACACGGATCATAGACCCATTTCTCTGTTGTATTTTTAAAAAAAGTGTAGAGCACCAACCACATGATATTGTAGAATAACGTTAAAGAATGGCATTTCGCATTACGCTTAACGCGTTAAGCGTAATGCGTTACGCGTTAAGCGTAAATGGCAGGGTTTTAGCGAACACACTATAAATAAATGTTAATCGTTCTAAATATCTTATACTTTCAACCTTTATGCCCTTCATAGTAGTATGAATAACCAACGAATTTTATAACATGAAAAACTTATATCTCTTATTGTCTGCCAGCCTGTTGATTGCTTCCTGTGGACCTACACATGTTGTAGTTCAGTCAGATTCTTACCAACCCGCTCCTGCACCGGCGCCGGTAGAAAACTTATCCTACCAGTCATTCTATGACCAGCTATCTCCCTATGGAAACTGGATCAATTATCCCGGATACGGTTATGTTTGGATGCCCAATGCAGGCCCCGATTTCAGACCCTATTCTACCAATGGGAACTGGATTTACACGGATGCGGGATGGACCTGGGCCTCGAATTATAGCTGGGGATGGGCACCATTCCATTATGGACGCTGGTTTTATGAAGACGGCTACGGCTGGATGTGGATGCCTGGTAACGAGTGGGCTCCGGCCTGGGTAAGCTGGAGAGGAAGCGGAGATTATTATGGCTGGGCACCGATAGGTCCAAGGATTTCAGTAGATATGGCCCTCAATAATTATACGCCACCAGCTTATTATTGGAATTTTGTTCCCCGCCAGTATATCGGAAATCCCGGATGGCACAATTACAATGTGGAAGTGAACAGAAACGTAACGATAATCAACAATACCACTATAATCAATAACTATAGCGGAACGAACAGAAGCCGGTACGCATATGCACCAGGGCCCGATCCCAATGAAGTTAGAAGGGTCAGTGGGAATAATTTTACACCGGTACAACTCAGAGAAGCTAATACACCTGGAGAAAGAGTTTCAGGGTCGCAGTATATGATTTATCAGCCAAGAGTAAACGCTGCACCAGCTGCCCGTAACGACGCTGCTGGAAGACCGTCAAATCCCCCTGCACCGGCACATTATGAGTCATTCAATAATCTGCGTCCTTCCCCGCAGTATCCAAATTATAATCAATCAAACAATAATGCTCATCCCGCAAATAACAACAGGCAGGCAACGCAAAATCCTTCTGCAGATCAACCATCAAATAATCAGCCTGCATATAACAACAGGCCCATGACGCAGGTTCCTGCGGGCAATCAACCTGTAAATAATCAGCCTGCAAATCATGATAACCGGCCTTCATCTCAAAACAATTCAAACAATCAGCTTGCAACGCAGAATCCTGCAAATAATCAACCGGCAAATAACCGTCCACCAAATAATGCAAGAACCGACAACCCAAATCCCAATACAAATCAGCAGCCGTCGCAAACAAATCAACCGGTAAAATCTAACATGAATGCAAACCGTTCCTATCAGTCAACACCCAACGATCATACTAATCAAAATAATTCAGCGCCGCAGTCTTCTAACGTAAATCATACACAAACTACCGGGCGGCCTACTGCAAATCATAACCCTAATAACGGTCATCCGGGTCAAAAGCCAATACCAGCAAACAATAAACCGGCACCAAAACCAGTTGCTCCCGATCAAAAACCCGACGATAAAACTAAAACCAAAGAAACAAATTAATACCCTCTAAAATCAGGCTGATAAAAAAAACAATCTCCACGGTTCATACTGTGGGGATTTTTTTTATCAACTGTTAATGTTTTCTTTTTTACTTAACAAAATATTTGCAGATAAATCTTTGTACACAGAAGGTGTGTATTTCATTCGCAGGAAAGCGAAAAACTTTTTTAAATTGTGGATAGCCCATTTAAAATGGTGTATAAGCGAGGGAATTCTGTTAATAAGACTGTGCATTAGAGCTTAATAAAATAAAAAAATGAAAACAGATTTTACTCGATTTAATGGTCTTTATATTCGCCCTCCTGATATTGTTTGGTAATATTTGGATCATTAGCGTAACAATTTCTTAATTAAGGCCTGCTGGCGATAGCGCCATACAAATTCTGACTCATACATGGAGCTTACCAATTTGAACAAAGACCGCAAGTTTAGACGCAAATCGCCGATCGATATCAGTACCATGATGTTTGGTAAAGTTCCGCCGCAGGCCAGGGAACTGGAAGAAGCTGTATTAGGGGCTATCATGCTGGAAAAAACAGCCTTTGATACGGTCGTTGAAATTCTGAAGCCGGAATGTTTTTATGTTGAGAGCCACCAGCATATTTATCTGGCTATGCAATCCCTCGCCCAGAAAAGCCAGCCGATTGATATGCTGACTGTAGTGGAAGAGCTCCGCTTTCGCGAAGAACTGGAAATGTCCGGAGGTGCTTATTATATCACCCGCCTCACAAATTCTGTCGTCTCGGCTGCCAATATCGATGCACATGCGCGTATTATTCTTCAGAAATTTATACAGCGTGAACTCATTCGCATTTCGGGTGAAATTATCAGTGATTCCTATGAGGACAGCACCGATGTGTTCGACCTGCTCGATGATGCAGAATCAAAACTTTTTGAAATTACAAATAACCATCTTCGGAAAAATTTCGACAGCATTGATACCGTATTGGTAAAAACAATACAGCGCATTGAAGATCTGCGTCATAAGAATGATGATATTTCGGGGGTGCCTTCCGGATTCAGCTCCCTCGATCGTATTACATATGGATGGCAGCCTACGGATCTTATTATTCTGGCAGCCCGCCCTTCCGTCGGTAAAACGGCTTTCGCACTGAACCTTGCGAGGCACGCCGCGCTACATCCAACCAAACCTACGCCCATCGGGTTCTTCAGCCTTGAAATGAGCGCCAGTCAGCTTGTTCAGCGAATCCTGTCAGCTGAAAGTGAAATCTGGTTAGAAAAAATTTCCAGAGGCAAACTGGAAGAACATGAAATGAAACAGCTTTATGCGAAAGGCATTCAGCGTCTGGCACAGGCGCCGATATTCATAGATGATTCAGCCGCACTGAATATTTTTGAATTGCGCGCTAAATGCAGAAGGCTGAAAAATAAACACAATGTCGGCCTCATCATCATCGACTATCTTCAACTTATGAGCGGAACAGGTGATAACCGGAACGGGAATCGTGAACAGGAGATCAGCAAGATTTCCCGGGATCTTAAGGGGTTAGCAAAGGAATTACAGGTTCCTATTATTGCTCTTTCACAGTTAAGCCGGGAAGTAGAAAAAAGAAAAGAAGGTAATAAAATGCCACAGTTGAGTGACTTGCGCGAATCGGGTGCAATTGAACAGGATGCGGATATGGTAATGTTTTTATATCGTCCTGAATATTACGATATCACAGCGAATGAATATGGAGAAAGCAATAAAGGAGAAACCCATGTTCGCATTGCTAAACATAGAAATGGTTCCCTGGAAACCATTAAACTGCGCGCACTGCTCCATATTCAGAAATTTGTGGACGATGAAGGATCGGATTTCACCGGTTTGCCGCCGGGGGGTAACTGGAAACCCGTTCCACCAGATGAACAGGGAGGCCCGAAACTTTATATTCAGGCAGGAAGCAAGATGAACGATATTCCGTTTAATGATGAAGATCCGTTCTGACAAGCCTCTTCTTCTTAACTTTCAAAATGACAAGCCCGTATTTTTATTTCGCTCATTTGGCGACAATGGACGAGGAATTTATTCTAAATGAAAATTCATCCCGTCACGTAGTTCAGGTTTTACGAATGAAACCAGGAGAAAATCTCAGGTTAACCGATGGGAAAGGGCTTTCTGCAATAGCAGTCATTCGCGAAGCACATAAAAAACATTGCCGTGTAAATATTATAGAAAAAAAAATACACGGTCCTTCAAACCGGAATATTCAAATCGGACTTTCTCTTCTGAAAAATACAAGTCGCTTTGAATGGTTTCTTGAGAAAGCAACCGAACTCGGCATTTCGAAAATCTTCCCCCTGAAATGTGAACGCACAGAAAAACAGCAGTTCCGGATGGAGCGGCTTCAGAGTATCCTGGAATCCGCCATGATACAGTCACAACAGGTTTGGATGCCGGTTTTAAGTGAACCAAAAAGTTTTCATGCATTTGTGGGAGAAGTTCAGGCAGATCAAAAATTTATTGCTCATTGTGAACCCGGTACAAAAAGAAGACTGAATGAAATGAAGAATACGAATATTGGTTCGCTGCTAATTCTCATAGGCCCTGAGGGAGATTTTACAGAACAAGAAATAAAACGCGCTATTCAATCCGGATTCATTGCCGTAGAACTGGGGGAAAACCGCCTGCGAGCAGAAACCGCTGCTGTAGCGGCGGCAGCTTTGTTGAAACTACTTTAATAAGCCCAAAGCTAAAAGCCTAAAGCCGAAAACTAATACAATAATTAATTGTAAAAAATCTTATAGAAAGGGAACAAAAATTTTAATTCTAAAAAGAAGTTTTAGGCTTTAAGCTTTAAGCTTTGGGCATTTAATATTTCACGCACAAGACCCGGGCCTTCATAAATAAACCCGGTCCATATTTGAATCAGTCCGGCGCCGGCTGTTGTTTTTTCCTTTGCATCATCAGCGGAATGAATGCCACCGGAACCAATAATAGGTATTCGATGATTTGTTTTTTGCCCGATGTACTGAATAAATTCTGTTGATTTTTTTTTAAGAGGACCACCACTGAGTCCGCCAGCACCGATACGTTCAAGTTTTTCAGACGGACTATTTAATCCATCTCTAGAAATGGTTGTATTACATACAACCAACCCGTCGAGATGAATTTCTTCTGAAAGCTCAATTACATCGTCCAGCTGGAAATTGGAAAGATCAGGCGAGATTTTAAGGAACAGGGGTTTTTGGATCTGTTGTTTTCTGTTGAGATCCTGCAGTTTCGTTAATATAACACGCAATGATTCTTTCTCCTGAAGCTCCCTTAAACCAGGAGTATTCGGAGAGCTGACATTTACCACGAAATAATCTACCCAGGGAAACAATTTTTCAAAACATATGGTATAATCCTGCCAGGCATTTTCATTCGGAGTTAATTTATTTTTTCCGATATTTCCTCCAATCTTCAATCGTCCGTTTCCGGATTCCGCAGATTTTTCTTTCCATTTCTTTAATCTTTCTGATATTTTATCCACTCCATGATTATTAAAACCCATACGGTTGATCAGTGCCCTGTCTTTTTTAAGTCGGAATAACCGGGGTTTGGGATTACCAGCCTGTGCCAGAGGGGTCACTGTACCAATTTCGATAAATCCAAAACCCAGCGCCTCCAGGCTTTGCAGATACAGGGCATTTTTATCGAATCCCGCGCCAAGTCCAACAGGGTTTTTAAAGAGAATACCGGCAAAGTTTTTATTTAGTGAGGGATCTTCAACAGAAAACGCCCTTCTCAATATATAGCGTCCGGTTCGGGTTGAAGAAATTCCATTCAAAATAAACATTGAAAATTGGTGTACGGATTCCGGGGGAAACAGAAACAATAAAAAGCGTAGCCATTTGTACATAAGCGCTGCAAAGATAAAACACTTTAACAGTTGGGTTCCGCAGATACTGGCCGAAGATTTTTAACTTTGCCTACCCAAGAATCTTATATTTTATGCAGGAAGCTTATATCATCGCCGGCTATCGCACCGCAGTAGCCAAATCCAAAAGAGGTGGATTTCGTTTTTACAGACCCGACGACCTCGCTATTACAGTGATTCAGGGATTACTTGCCACAGTACCGCAACTGGATCCCAAACAGGTGGATGATGTGATTGTAGGGAATGCTGTCCCCGAGGCTGAACAAGGACTACAGGTAGGCCGTATCATTGCAGCAAGAGCAGTTGGCATTGGCGTACCGGGCATGACGGTAAACAGGTATTGTGCGAGTGGGCTGGAAACAATCGCAATTGCCACGGCCAAGATCCGTAGCGGTCTTGCCGACTGTATAATTGCCGGAGGAACGGAAAGCATGACAATGGTTCCTACGGCTGGCTGGAAAGTAGCGCCCGCTTATTCAATTGCCACCGACGATCCGGATTATTATCTGAATATGGGTCTTACAGCAGAAGCTGTGGCTAAGGAATACCAGGTGAGCCGGAGCGATCAGGACCAGTTTTCTTACCAGTCACATGTAAAGGCGATCAATGCAATAGAGAAAGGTTATTTTAAACCGGGCATTCTTCCAATCAAAGTGGAAGAGGTAATGCTGGATAAAAACGGCAAAAAACAACAGCGGGAGTTTATGGTAGATACGGATGAAGGTCCGCGAAAAGATACTTCGTTGGAAGCGCTGGCCAAATTAAAACCTGTGTTTGCTCTGAATGGTTCTGTAACGGCTGGTAATTCATCCCAAACCAGCGATGGATCAGCTTTTGTAATAGTTATGGGAGAAACCATGATCAATAAATTGGGATTGAAACCTATTGCAAGGCTGGTGGGTTGTGCCAGCGCTGGTGTCCATCCCCGTGTGATGGGTATTGGTCCGGTTGAAGCGGTACCAAGAGTATTGAAACAAACTGGCATGAATTTATCACAGATAGACCTGATCGAGTTGAATGAAGCATTCGCAAGCCAGGCACTCGCTGTAATTCGCAAACTGGATTTCAATCCGGAAATCGTAAATATAAACGGAGGCGCCATCGCACTGGGTCATCCTTTGGGTTGCACCGGTGCAAAACTTACCATTCAGATCACACATGAAATGAAAAGACTGAATAAAAAATATGGACTCGTTACTGCCTGTGTGGGCGGAGGACAGGGGATTGCGGGCATTATAGAGAACATTAATTGACGGTAAATGGTAGATGGTTTATGGTGGATGGAATTATAAAAAAAGTTTTAGGCTTGTTAAATTTGCATTTTACTATTTGAAACACTCGAATACTATAAGAAGATTTTTTGCGGCATTTTTCCTGCTGTTATTTTCTTTTTGCGTTACACCAAAAAGATTTTTACACGACCTGCTTGCGAATCATAAAGACGCACTGTATTCTGACAGCCTTCCTCTTCAACAGATTTCAACTTCCGGTTTTCATTGCAATGTCGATGATCTTGTAGTTGTGGCACCTTTCCTTCCGGGAATTCAATTCAATGATCAGGTAATTTTATCTTCAACTCCTTTTAACTTTTCAGATCCACTGCTCTCAGTAGTCTATTTATACTTATCTCATAACGAGGGGCGGGGACCTCCTCCTGTTTTCTGTTCTTAAATTTCTTCAATTACTTTTTACAGGAATCCTGTAAATAACAGAAACAGCTAAAGCGATGAAGTCATTCTTACTTTTTATTTTTTTCAGTACTTATTTTTTTTATTCACCCGCTCAAACAAATCAGAAGTTCCGTTTTTCCGGATATCTTGGAACGCTCTCCGGAAAAGTTCTTGACAGTGCCAGTGGTAAAGGGCTGCCCGGCGCTTCTGTATATATAGCTGATCTGAAACTTGGTGTTACAGCTGATGAAAATGGCGATTACCGGTTTGCAAATCTTCCCAGTGGAACTTATCTGGCGGAAGCACATGCAATAGGTCATTCAACGCAAATAAAAAGTATAACTATTACTGAAAAAGCTGTTCTTGATTTCAGCCTGGGACTTCAGTATACTGAAGAAAGCCCGGTTGTCATCACCGGTATGTCAAAAGCCACACAGATAAAACGCAGCCCCGTTCCGATTGTGACGATGAGTCATGTAGCCATCACAGAAAATTTAAGTACGAATATTATCGACGCGATCTCCAAATTGCCGGGGGTAACGCAGCTCACGACCGGGCCAAATGTTTCCAAACCTTTTATCCGGGGTCTCGGTTTTAACCGAATTCTTACTTTATACGATGGCGTCAGGCAGGAAGGACAGCAATGGGGAGATGAACATGGCATTGAAGTAGACCAGTACGGTGTTGATCATGCAGAAGTCATTAAGGGCCCGGCCAGTTTAACTTATGGTTCAGATGCCCTGGCCGGCGTCGTAAATCTGATTCCAACCCCACCCGCTCCGGAAGGAAAAATTCAGGGCGATGTGCTCGCCGAATTTCAAACGAATAATGGTCTCTTTGGGGGTTCAGGAATGGCAGAAGGAACTAAGAATGGTTTTGAATGGATGGGACGCGTTTCTCATAAAGAAGCGAGTAATTATTCCGACAGAGCCGACGGACGTGTTTACAATACTGCATTCAATGAAAACGACGCCACAGTTTCGCTTGGACTGCACCGCGCTTTCGGTTATTCACACCTGAATTTTTCAGTATTCGATGATCTGCAGGAAATTCCTGATGGCAGCCGCGATTCTGCAACAAGACAATTCACCAAACAGATTACTGATTCCGATACCTACAGGCCGGTTGTTACCAATGCAGAATTACATAGTTATGCGATCACCCCATTACACCAGCACGTACAACTCTATCATATTTATTCAACCAATAATTTTGCTCTGGGCAGCGGAAGAATTACAGTAAATCTCGGATTTGAACGCAGCGTGAGAAGAGAATACAGTCACCCGCAGGAACCGGATGTTCCGGGTTTATTCCTTCAATTAAATTCTTATGTTTATGATCTGAAATATTATTTTCCATCCTTTAATGGATGGGATATAACGACGGGATTGAATGGTATGTATCAGCAAAATACCGCCACGAATGGAACAGACTTTATTATCCCTTCTTTTCATCAGTTTGATATCGGGCCTTTTGCAATGATTAAAAAAACATTTGATAAACTGGATATTGCCGGGGGAATCCGGTTCGACAGCCGATCCTTTACCAATGATCCCATGTATACGGTATCCAAAGGAATTGATTATAATGTACCGGTTTATGGTCCGGATACAACAGGCGCTTACCAGGCATTCCCGTATTATCATAAAATATTCTCAGGCTATTCAGGAAGTTTGGGATTAACTTATTCATTCTCCAATCAGTGGTCGGCTAAAGCGAATATTTCGAGGGGTTACCGGTCACCGAATATTTCTGAAATCTCCGCTAACGGCGTGCATCCCGGAACTGGAATTTACCAGGTTGGTAACCCCGATTTTAATCCGGAATTTAATTTTCAGGAAGACATTGGTTTGAATTTTAATTCCAAAATAGCCGTCATCAACTTCAGTGTATTTTATAATAACGTTTCGAATTATATATTTAATGAGAAAATATTGAATGTGGACGGGACAGATTCCACGCGGGAAGGAAATGATGTTTATCAGTACCGCCAGGGCAAAGCCGCATTGTATGGTGGAGAACTGAGTATTGACATTCACCCGATACCACAACTGCATTTTGAAAATAGTGTTTCACTTGTATACGGCAACCTGCTTTCTTCTCCCGGTAAACCGATCACGGATTCCACTCAATATCTGCCGAACATCCCGCCAATCCACGGAATTTCAGAGCTTCAATACGATTTTACAAATAAAAACCTGCACCTGGTCAATGGTTTTGTGAAAGTGTCTGCGGCATTTTCTGCTACACAAAACCGGGTGTACCTGGCTGATAATACGGAAACTCCCACGCCCGGATATACGCTTATCAACGCAGGTGTTGGTGGTGGGTTCACCAATAAACAGAATAAAATTGTATTTAATATTTATATTCTTGCAAATAATATTTTCGACGTTATCTATCAGGATCACCTGAGCCGTTTAAAATATTTTGAACCCTATCCCAATAGCCCCGGACCTTATCACGGGATTTACAATATGGGAAGAAATATCAGCTTCAAAGTTGATTTTCCCTTTTAAAGCTTAAAGCTTAAAGCCTAAAGCCTAAAGCTTAACGCCTAAAGCCTAAAGCATTTTAAGGGTTATGGGATATGAGATATGGGTTATGGGTTTTCATATCTCATATCTCATATCCCATAATTATTCCGTCTTCTCAATGAGAAAATAGGAATGAACATTATCTATTTTAATATCGTCAGTTAAAGTGTTTATCAGAGAAGTTGATTTCCATTCTGTGATCGGATAAATGAAGAATTCTTTTTTACCTGCTGTGATTTTTACCGGCATGCTAAAATTTGAAACGTTCGCATTCCATTTGTAACGGAATTCAAGATCCTTTCCTGAGGTCTTTTTTGAAATGAGAAGTTTTGGGATAGGTCCAAACCGGAGATACTGATCAAATAAATAAGTGAAGTCAGCACCTGTTCCTTTATTAAAATAGGAAATGACGTCTGCTGTATTTATAGACTGATATTTATATTTTGATTGGATTCCTTTCAACAGAGAGAAAAAAAGTGAGTCATTATTGATGGATTGACGCAGACTGGCGATCATGCGCATGCCCTTGGAATACATATCGCCCATGTGAAAATCATTTACATCATAAAAACCAATAATGGGTTCTTTATTTCCAGGATCCTGTTTTTTCAAATATTCTTCGGCAGCAGCAGGGCCAAAAAAGTTTTCATAACATAATACTTCTGCATAACTGGCAAATGATTCGTGTATCCAGAAATCAGCCATATCATTGCAGGTCACAGAATTTCCCCACCACTCATGAGCTGTTTCATGCCAGAACTCAATGACATGAGCTATAGAATCTACCGGTTTGCCATCATAAAGGTTATTGAATGTGCCTGCACTTACTGCACTTTGATGTTCCATACCATATGGGGATTCAACCAGCGCGTATCCATCGCGGGGAAATGGATAGGGACCGAAATCTTTTTCATAAAGGGTCATAAGAGGTTTTACTTGTTGAACAAACTGTTTGTCTAAATCCAAATTGTATGACAAACAATAGTAATTCAACGGAAAACTTTGTATGGCACTTACAAACTGATCTGAGAAATGAACATAATCTCCGATATAAAGAACCGCACTATAGTTATTCATTGGATAACCTACAGCCCATTGAAATTTTACCAGTTTATCTGAAAGATCTGTTTTACCAATCAGCCTTCCATTAGAAATAACAGTTAATCCTGCTGGTACGGTTGCTGTGATATGCATGCTGTCCGGTTTATCAGACAAGTGATCCTTGCAGGGCCACCAGAGGCTCGCCCCGGAACCCTGGACAACTGTCTCTATCCAGGGTTTTCCATTCTTATCATGCGTCCAGATAAATCCACCGGATAATGAAGTGAGGTCAGGAACTTGTGGAATTCCTGAATAGTAGATTTGAATTTCATCTTTTGTGCCTTGTTTTATCATTTCAGGAAACTGAACAAAAACCGCATCACCTTTTCGGGTATAACTAAGCATCGTATCGTGGAAAACAATCTTTTCAATTTTCATGTTCGCGAAAAGATCAATCTGAAAAAGTTTAAAATCATTTACTGACCTGAACCGAATGATAGTATTACCCTGGATGGATTTTGTATCAGGATCCACTTTTACATCCAAATCATAAAACAAAACATCGTAGCAGGTTCGCAAAAGCGATAGGTTGCCCCTTAATGTATCCGCCTCGGTAAAATCTTTGCGCAGAGTAAAATTGTGCTTGGTAGAAGAGGCAGTGGTTGTCTTGTCTGTAACTTTCGCACAAACTATCGGTCCTGATTCAGTTGAATGGATACGATTGATTTGCCCTTTTTTGTCCTGCAAGAATTCATATACTGAACTGAAATCATCTTTTTTAAAAATGAATTTATTTTGGCCCAGAGGATAATAGTCCAGGATTGTCTCACCTGGAATTTGACTTGTAAGATGACCGGAATTTGTCTTTATATCGATTACCTGATATCCGGTTCCTTTTTGGGCATACCTGCCTTCATACATTTGCAAATTTTCAGGAGATGAGTTTAAACTTGCGCTATCCTTTGAAATTTTATTCCATTCCGTCCCCGGAACCTTCAGAACTAATTTGAATTTTATCGTTCTGCCCTGGCTGTCCTGAATAAATTCTATAGTAGAATGTGGAAGTCCGTTTACAGAAAATGTATTTCCGGTTAATGGAGTGAGTCCTGTTTTACCCTGACCAACGATCTCCAGCATTAGATTCTTATTCTCCCAGTAAATATTCAGTTTTCTATCCGGGTAATATTCGACCTGATAATTACCGGTAAAATCGGCTGACTTATTGTCCTGAGCATAAACTGAGTGAACGCTCAGCAGGATCACACAAAAAAGGAATATTCTCTTCATGGGGATATTTTATAATAGGCGCAAGATTGAGGTTTTATAGAACCCCGCCTATTCAAATCCGGATTTGATTACAATTAAGCCGACTCTTTAACAGAATCAGTGTTTTTTAAAAGGAATTCACTCGGACTTTCGCCCTGAATGTTTTTGAAAGCGCGCTGAAAAGTGGGTTGGGAGTTAAATCCACACTCATAGGCGAGACCCGCAATGGTGAGGTTTTTATTATTGGAAGAAAGAAGTCTTGACTTTATGGCAGCTATTCTGTAAGTATTAATGAATTCATTAAAACTTTTATTCAGGTGCTGGTTGAGTACAGCAGAGATCGTTTTGGCCGGTATCCCTGTATGAGTTGACAACATGGAAAGGTTAAGCGCAGGGTCCATCCATGGTTTTTCTTCTTCCATGACTTTCTTCAGACGTTCAACAAGGGCCTCACTCAATTGTCTGTCTAATGGAGAAGATTTCCGGTTCCTGTGATTTTCATTTTGAGCCTGTGATACGATGTAGCCCTTGATGCCCAGCCAATAAATTAAAATAGTCATAGGGAGATACACTGGGTACCAGTCGAAAAAATTCAAAAGCCTGTTTGAAAATCTCGGAATCACATAAGGAATCAGGTAACAAAGCCAGATTACCTGGAAAGCGGTGAACATTCGTACCAACTGTTTTAACCAGGGAATTGGCTGGGAATGAGATTTCAGGTATTTATTTGCAACCCACAAATAAATGCTGATAGATAGCCAGCGTGGTATATCAGAATAGACATCGTATTGATCTATAAAAAGTCCCCAAGGCGCATCATTTTTAGGAAGAAATTTAAATATCAGACCTGCAACATAAAATAGGGCAGTAAGATAGGGAACCAGGTCAATCAGTACCGGATAGAAATGAATTCGATATTTTCTTTTAAATAAAAAAGCGGGATCGCTAAAGGAGCGGACGTAAAAATAGATAAGAGGTCCCATGGGCATAATGATGATCATGGGAATGAAGTTGGAAAGAAAAATAATAATGGGAGAATGACCATACCATGTTGAGCCAGTCATATATAAATTGAAACTGGCGAGCGACATCAGAAAAATCAGTACTGCCAGAATACGGTTGCTTTGTCTTGAATTTTTGGACAGGAAAAGTACAACGGAGATGATAAATCCCTGCAAAGAGCCAAGCAGTATCAATGTTTCCAAAAAACCTGAAAATACTTTCATAGAAATGAAACATAAATTTAAGCCACTATTGATAGTTCTTCTTAAAATAATGTCGGTCCGCCTTCAGATGCAGGTTTCCTTCCCAGATGCTGATAGGCTTTTGGCGTGGCTTCGCGTCCACGCGGGGTGCGCATCAGAAAACCTTCCTGTATCAAAAACGGTTCATAAACGTCTTCGATCGTCCCGGCTTCTTCGCCAACAGCAGTTGAGATGGTGTTAAGCCCGACCGGTCCGCCTTTGAATTTTTCTATGATTGTGGAAAGAATCCTGTTGTCCATTTCATCCAGACCATGTTCGTCCACATGCAGCGCGCGCAATGCGTGTTTGGTAATTCCCATATCGATTACTCCGTTGCTAAGCACCTGGGCAAAATCACGAACCCTTCTCAGTAAACCATTTGCGATTCGCGGTGTTCCTCGGCTTCGCCTTGATATTTCCTGCGCGGCGTCCGAAGTAATTTTTGTTGCCAGGATGGAAGCAGACCTTGAAATAATTTTTTGAAGGGTGATATGGTCATAGTATTCAAGGCGGGATTTAATTCCAAATCGCGATAACAGGGGAGCCGTCAGCAATCCGCTTCTGGTAGTAGCACCGATCAGTGTAAATGGATTGAGGTTAAGTTGTATACTGCGTGCATTGGGACCTGTATCGATCATGATATCAAGACGGTAATCTTCCATCGCTGAGTAGAGATATTCTTCCACCACTGTACTGAGGCGGTGAATTTCATCGATGAACAAAACATCATTGGCTTCCAGATTGGTGAGCAGACCTGCAAGGTCGCCCGGTTTTTCGATAACGGGACCCGAGGTTTCTCTTATTTGTACGCCGAGCTCATTGGCAACAATCCTGCTGAGCGTTGTTTTACCAAGACCCGGTGGACCGTGGAATAAAATATGATCGAGGGCTTCACCTCTTTGTTTGGCAGCCTGGATAAAGATCAGGAGGTTTTCTATGAGTTGCGGCTGCCCGGAAAAGTCTCTTATAACTGAGGGACGAATGCTGTTCTCGAATTCTTTATCCGGTGTTCCGGTCAGATTTTTATCCGCATTCAGATTGGGATTTGCCATAAAGTAAAAGTAACATAAAAGCCTAAAGCCTAAAGCTTAAAGCCTAAAGCTTTTTCTTAAGTTTGAATAGTAATAACAATTCATTCTCTTGCGGAATTAATATAAACGAGCCTTATTCCTATCAGAAAATGGCGAATCCCTACATATCATTGATGAAAACGGCCTGGCAATATGCACGGCATGAGAAGAAACAATATGTACTTGTATACTCACTTTTCATTCTGGCGGGAGGCGTATTCGCTTTATATCCTTTATTATATGGCTGGTTTATTAACGCATTGCAGAAAAAAACTTCGGATCTTCTTCACTTTGCATGGATATACGCACTGGCCTATATGATATTGAAATTAATGGAATGGGGATTTCACGGACCGGCCCGTGTTATGGAACGGCGGCTTGCATTTAACTTAAGCAGGAATTTTTTACATGAATTGTATCACCAGACTCTCCACCTTCCGGTAAAATGGCATCAGGATCATCATAGCGGTTCTACTATCAACCGTATCCGTAAAGCCTATGAAGCGCTGAAGGAATTTTTTCAGAATGGTTTTATGTATCTCTATGCACTGACAAAGTTCTTCTCATCTTTTATCGCAATGCTGATTTTCTCTCCTTTATTCGGAGGCATCGGCGTGGCCCTGGGCATTCTCACAGTGTGGGTGATTTTCAAATTTGACAAACCTTTTGTAAAAGCCGTTGACGAAACGAATGAAAAGGAACATATTGTTTCGAGTACCCTGTTCGACAGCCTTTCAAATATTAATACGGTCATTACACTCAGGCTGGAAAAAAGAATGGAAAATGGTCTGATGGGAAAGGTAAAAGATATCTTCATGCCTTTCATGCGCACCGTACGTATCAATGAATGGAAATGGTTTATTGCGGATACACTGGTGGCCCTGATTTATGTGATTACCGTGGTCGGCTATGTATACCAGCATCTGGAGACCGGAAAAATTTTCATGGTAGGAAATCTCGTTGCTCTTTTGGGCTTTGTGAATCAATTTACAAGTGTGTTTCATGACATTGCCTGGCAGTATACCCAAATTGTTCAGTTCGACACCAATGTTCAGACATCCAGGTTTATTTCCGAAGCATATAAAAAACAACACCTCCCCGATGCCACTCCTGAATTACCGAAACGCTGGCAAACCATTACTATAAACAATTTAAATTTTTCTCATAAAGAAAAATTTTCTTCCAGTGAAAAAGCGCAATCCCTGCACGATATTCATATACAGATCGAAAAAGGAAAACGGATTGCTTTGATCGGAGAAAGTGGCTCAGGGAAGACTACACTACTTGCCCTGTTAAGAGGATTATATGATGCTCAGCCTGGCGCGGAAATTAAAGTGGATGATATGAAATTTGATATAACGGGAATAGCGGATTCTGTTACACTTTTTCCGCAGGAACCGGAGATTTTTGAAAATACGATTGAACATAATATCACTTTGGGGCTTCCTTTCGGGGAAAAGGAAATACTGGAAGTTTGTGATACCGCACATTTCACTGAAGTGTTGAAACAACTCCCCAACGGCCTTCAATCCAATATTATGGAAAAAGGCGTCAACTTATCCGGCGGACAGAAACAAAGACTGGCACTTGCCCGCGGAATACTGGCCGCGCGGAGCAGTGATATCATTTTGCTGGATGAACCTACCAGTAGCGTAGATCCCAAAACGGAAGTGCTGATTTATAAAAAAATGTTTGAAGAGTGTAAAGACAAAGCCGTCGTTTCAAGCCTGCACCGTTTATACCTGTTAAGTAATTTCGATTATGTATATGTCCTGAAGGATGGGCATATTGCTGATGAAGGCAGTTTTGAAGAATTAAAAAACAGGAGCCAGATTTTTTGGGAACTGTGGAAACATCAGGAAGAAAAGCTTAAGAAAGTGTGAGAGTGTGAGAGTGTGAGCATACCATTCAGCCATTTACTCCGACTGTATAAAATCAGCGAGCAGCTTCATCCGGAAATAAAGATTGCTCATCATGAGAGAAATATTATTCCGTACATCTTTCACTGAGTCGTGGTTCATTTTTTTGATATTCTTCAGTTCCACAATCTTCTCATCAATTTTATCAACCAGTTTTTCTGCGGTCCATCCTGCATATTTTTTATTTCTCTCCTCATAAATAGTCGAAGCCTTGATAATTCCCGAACGAAGTTTTTTAAAGGAGAAATTTTCTTTGATGGCCGACTGGATCGCATCACGAGACAAGAGATCGATCATCATATCGTAAGGTGACTGGTTGATGAAGCCATTTTTAAATACATTCAGGTTATCGCGCAGCTCGATGATAACCTGTTTTTTATTTACGTCGTTAGTCTTCGATTTTTTATATAAAAAATCGAGCAGATCTTTGAGGGGAGCAATACTGCTGTTAAACCATTCCATCGGATAAATATAAAAATTACCCTTCAACCTGTCTTAAAATAAAACGTTTCGGTACTGTCTTTTCATTTGGCTGATGATCTTCCTGGGAAATAAAATTTGTTATTGTAAATCAGCATCTTAGAGTAGAAATTGTGAAAATTAATTTAAAGTCTACTTAGTTAATAGAGAATGAATATATTTGTAATCCTTCAGATTGATTTTTCTAATTTAAAATGTATAACAATGAGTTTACGTTTAGGGGATATTGCTCCCAACTTCAAAGCCAAAACATCGATTGGTGAAATTGACTTTTATGATTTTCTTGGTAATTCATGGGGTATTTTGTTTTCTCACCCTGCAGATTATACACCTGTCTGTACAACAGAACTTGGAAAAACAGCAGCCCTGAAAGATGAATTTGCCAAACGTAATGTAAAAGTGCTTGCTCTGAGTGTAGATACATTGGATCGTC
>JABDDT010000020.1 GCA_013287475.1 Bacteroidota bacterium | reverse complement strand
CGGAATGGATTATTCTTCCGTCACACTCAATTGTATTAAAAGCGATCTTGATCAGGTATGGCCACTATACGGTGATCCTATCACCCTTCCTGTTTTTGCTACAACTGAATCTAGCCGGATCTAACAGGATGCCATCAGCGGATTAAATCGCAGGCATCCCGTCCGGATTTTGCCATTTCAAAAATGGCGAAGGAAACTGCCTTTAAAGGAAAAGACTATTCCAAGTCTCCCACTGGTGAAGAAGAAACTTTAAGCAAATTAACGGCAGCTGAGACAAAAGCATATTATTCATCCATCCTTACCAAATCACGTATGCTGATTGTAATTGTGGGTGAACTTGACCGGTCAGTCATTGAACAAAAAGTTAGACAGCTTACAGAAAATATTCCGCAGGGAAAGGAAGTAAAATTGAACAGATACAGCTATGTTCCTTCAAAAAATACTTTTGCTGATCAGAAAAGAGATGTGGCGACAAACTATATCCAGGGAATCACCAGTGGTCCTCAACCTGGTACGGGTGATTACAACGCATTTGTTATCGCTATGCGAATATTTGGCAACCGGCAATTTCTGGAAGTGAGAACGAACAATGGTTTGTCCTATGCACCACAAACACGTTTTAATCCCGGATTATCCCCTTATACTTTTATTCAGGTTACTACAACCAATCCGGATAAGTATATTAATGTCATGGACAATCTTCTCGCAAAAACACATGGCGAAGGATTTAGTTCAGATGAAGTTAAAAACACTAAAACAGGTTATGTAACGTCTTTTTATTACCAAATGGAAACTAACTCTGCCCAGGCAGCATCTCTTGCTGCAAACGAAGTTCTTTTCAATGACTGGCGCCGTTCCATCCGAATCAATGAAGACATGAAAAAAGTTAGTGTGGAGGATGTTAATAAGGCATTTAATAAATATGTAAAGGATTTTACCTGGGTATATCAGGGCGATACGAGTAAGGTGACTCCTGCATTATATACTACTGCACCTTCAGATACAAAAATGCCCGAATCCAAAGTAAAGAATAATAATAAAAATTAATCAATGTTGAATGAGATCCCTGAAAGCAGCATCGATTGTAGGATAAATAAATTGGAAACCCTGTTGTTTTAATTTGTTTGCACTGATGTTGCTGCTTTTCAGGACCTCTTCACTTCTTTCCCCAAGCATCAGCCGGAGGATAAAATTTGGAACAGGGATTGGTATATAAAAACTTCCCTTCATTTTTTTTGCAAGTTCCAGGGTAAAGGTTCTGTTATTTACGGGATTCGGTGCCACAGCATTGTATACGCCGGACCATGCAGCATTTGTCATAGCTTCCATATAAAGTCGGCATATATCTTCAATGTGGATCCAGCTGATAATTTGTTTTCCGCTTCCCAGAATACCTGCAATGCCATACCTGATGGGTTTTGCAAATTCAGGAAAAGCACCGCCATCATTACTCAGTACGATACCGGTTCTAAGAATGACCAGCCTCTTATCCAGAGAAGTTGCCGGTTGTATGGATTTTTCCCAGGCCTGGCACGTTGCTCCAAGAAAACCAGAGTCTGGTGAATCCGTTTCTGTAGCAGGTCCCGGAATATTTTGATTGTACCAACCGATAGCAGACGCACTCACCACTGAAACGATATTGTTGGGAATACTTTTCATTGCTTTAATTAGCAGTTCACTACTCCTGGTACGGCTTTCAATAATTTCTCTTTTTCTTTTGTCAGTCCAGGGTTTATCTGCTACACCTGCTCCTGCAAGATGAATGATATATTTTGCCTGTTGAAATGCTTCTTCATTTACAGTTTGCTCATCTAAATTCCATGCCGCGTAAGAGATTTCGGGTGAAGATTTTCTATATGTTCTGGGAGTTCTGGAAAAAATGATCACCCTGAAACCTCGGGATACAAGAAAAATTGAAAGAGACCTTCCGATAAGGCCTGTACCACCTGTAATGATCACAGTATCCATTGAATCAATATTTTTAAAAAAAAATCCCTCCCGCGGTAAGCTGGAAGGGACTAAACAACTAAAAACAAACGATATTCAAATTCTTAATCGGGTTTCTTGCCATCCAGAAAACTATTGATGGTACTAATCTCTCCCTGATTATTTTTATCGGCTTTAACTTCATACTGACTGTAAAAACTCTCAACGCTTGTCACCGTATTATAAAGTTCCAGGTTTCGGCGGATGTAGGCCGGCACAGTTTCAAACTCATTGTTCGGATCCGCAGCATTCATATTGAACGACAAGTTGCGCAATTTGTTGATCCTTTCTGCTGCCCGGCGTCTCAGGCCTTCTGCTTCGTCCTGCACTGCAGGCTCCTCTGCAGGCTGATTCGCCATAGATTCCGATTGTGTCTGATGGGCCCCAGGCACATCCGCCGCTGGAATTTCATCTTTAAATACGAGCTGCATATCTGCAGAAGGATTTTGATCCTGAGCAGGATTTCTGACAGCCATAGTAAAGACCTTCTGGTCCTTCAAAGGAAGTTCTTCAGGTAGGGATTCCGATCCTGATGGTTCATCGTCATAAATATTGGCAGGCCTGGAAAGATATCCGCCCGAAGTCGGCGGCGGAATTGTCTCTTGTGAAAATATCCATTCTATCGGTTCATGCACGATCTTTTTATCCACAGGTTGTTCAATAATAGTTCTGCTTTCCGTTTTTGCCGGCATAACAACAAATGGTCCTGCTTTTCTTTGTGTTCCTGATGGTTCCGGATTTTCAACCAGTTTGGGTTCCAATTCCTGGCGAATGGATGCAACAGGAACCGGTATTTTTGGATTATTTACCTTTTCTTCCAGGGGTTTTTCATTGGTAAGAAATTCTGTTGCAGGCTTATCATTAGGTTTAAAAGTTTCCTGGAGAGGCATCTGCAGCGGCATTACTATTTTTTCTTCTTTTTTTGGCGTTGCCGGTTTTTCTTCACGTTTAAAAGGATCCTTGTATTCAAATCCTGTAGCTATAATCGTAATGCCAATTTTATCACCCAGTGCAGCATCGTAACCCAACCCGAGGATCACATCTGTATCTTCACCGGCCTGGCTGATCAGATAGTGCTGGATGATCTCGACCTCATCCATGGTAAATTCGAAATCTCCTTCAGACGAATTTATATTGATGAGTATCCATTTCGCTCCGCGAATATCATTATCATTAAGCAAAGGAGAATTTAATGCTTCTTCGATTGCCTGTTGCGCCCGGTTGTTTCCCGCGGCTACAGCACTTCCGAGAATTGCAACGCCACCATTCTGCATAACAGTACATACATCCGCAAAATCCACATTTATTTGTCCGGTACTATTGATTACATCCGTGATGCATTTAGCTGCCGTTGCAAGAACATTATCTGCTCTTGAAAATGCTTCTTTCATTTTCAGATTTCCGAACTGATGGCGCAGTTTATCATTGCTGATAACCAGCAGCGTATCCACATAGTCTTTCAAAAAATGAATTCCTTCCTCTGCATGTAATTGTCTTTTTTTGCCTTCGTAAGAAAAAGGTGTTGTAACGATACCTACGGTAAGTATTCCCAGGTCTCTGCAAATTTTTGCAATGATGGGTGCACCTCCTGTTCCTGTTCCGCCACCCATTCCCGCCGTTATGAAAGCCATTTTGGTATTAACTTCCAGAATGGATTTAATTTCCTCCAGGCTTTCTTCTGTTGCCTGACGCCCAATGTCGGGGTTTGCGCCTGCACCCAGTCCCTGTGTGAGGCAGGGTCCAAGTTGAATTTTGTTCGCAACCCGGCTTTGGGCAAGGGCCTGCGCGTCGGTATTACAGATAATAAAATTGACTCCTTCAATTTGTTGACCAAACATATGGTTGACAGCATTGCTACCACCTCCACCTACGCCAATCACTTTAATTATGGACGACCTTTCCTTGGGTAAATCAAACTGGATCATAAAATAGAATTAATGGGTTTGTATAGAAATTTTACAGTGCGTGATCTTCTTCTTCTTTAAACAGGTCGATGATTCCGTCCTTAAACTTACCCCAGAAGTCCTTAATGCCCTTTCGGTTCGTAACTCTCCTAACCTGCCTTTCTTCTTCCGTGATTAAAACTTCTTCTCTTGTATTATCGGGTGTTTTCAATGCAGTAGGGATTTCAACCTGAATATGGGTCAATTCAAACTGTTTTCTGTTATGTTCATAGTCACTGTACCCTTTTAGTATTAAACCGATACAGGTGGAATATGTTGGTTTTGCAAGTTCTTCGATTTGTCCTGATGCCAGGTGTTCATTCGGATAACCGATGCGCGCATTTAATCCGGTAACATATTCCGTTAATTGTATCAGGTGTTTTAATTGAGCGCCGCCGCCTGTGAGCACGATACCTCCATTCAGCATTTTATTATCCAGGCCAACCTGTTTTAAGTGGTAAGAGACAAAATCCATAATCTCACTCATACGGGCCTGGATAATATTGGCCAGGTTTTTCACACTGATTTCCTTTGCAGGCATTCCGCGTAAACCGGGAATTGTAATAAAAGCATTTCCCCTTGCTTCATTCGAAAGTGCAGAGCCAAACTGAACCTTCATCTGCTCAGCCTGGGTTTTTAAAACACCAAGACCTGTTTTGATATCGTTTGTAATATTTTCTCCGCCAAAAGGAATAACTGCAGTGTGTTTGAGAATGCCTTCGTAAAATACGGCCAGGTCCGTTGTACCACCACCGATATCAACAATGGCCACGCCTGCTTCCAGATCCTCCTGTCCCATCACAGCAGCTGCGGATGCCAGTGGCTGCAATACAAGGTCCTTAGTATGCAGCCCGCTTTTTTCAACTGCCCGGCTGATATTTTTAATCGCATTTTTATCACCGGTAATGATATGGAAGTTGGCTCCTACTTTTACCCCACCGTATCCGATCGGACTAATAATATTCTGAAAATTATCTACGGCAAATTCCTGAGGAATGACATCGATGATTTGATCACCTGCGGGAATATATGTTTTGTATTGGTCCGCAACCAACTGATCAATCTCTTTCTGTGTTATTTCATCCTCGGTGGTTTGTCGTACAATGTCACCGCGGGTTTGCAGGCTTTTAATATGATGACCTGCAATGCCAACATAGACTTCTGAAATACTCAGGTTGGGATTGGAAGCATAACAATTATCCAGTGCCATACGGATTGCCTTGATGGTCTCATCAATATTTAGCACCTGACCATGTTTTACTCCATTGGAATTGGCGCGACCAAAGCCAAGTATCTCCAATTTGCCGTATTCGTTTTTACGGCCTGCAATGGCAGCTATTTTTGTTGTTCCTATATCGAGTCCTACAATAATGGGTTGTTCCTGGTTCATGGTTTGGTTTAATTTATTGTTGTTTTTGAAGTTTATTGCTTGTTTCGTTTTTATTTTCATTCTCGTCCGGGAGGTCATAACCCCGGAGGTTTTGTTCAGTAATAGTGTTTTTTTCCAGCGGTTTTATATCCCTTATTTTTGATGTATCTGATTCCATTTTCTGCGCGATGCGGATCATTTCCATTACATTTTTCCTGGCCTGAATAGAATCCGCTCTGGAAATCAAACCTTGTTTCCTTATTGCAATTACCTGGTTTGTATATGCCAGATTGATACCCGTATATTTCTCAAATCCTGTTTGGGAAATAACCTGCTCATAAAAAATAAAAAGACGGTGAAATTTATTTTCATAATCGCTTCCGTCTCCAAAGAATATCTGTTGGTTACCAATCAATGGTGTCATTAAAAAAGTCTTTGTAGCGCTGATATTCACTTCCTGAATCTGGTTCGACCAGAAAGGATCTTTATTCAGAAAAATTGCAAGGTTCCTGATCTGACGGTCCAGCCCACTGTCACGCCTTAATCCAAATTTCTCTACGGGATAACCTGTAAAAACCGGAAGCCTGAAAACAGTTCTTTCAGGTACCGCCATTTGTACTCCACCGCTGTCGATCAAATAACTGCTTCCTGAAACCGTAAATATTCTTGCGAACGGCTGTCTTTCCTGTATACGAATTTTTAATTTCTGGTTGTTATCAAAATAAAGTTGCGCATCCCTGATCCAGTTGTTTTTCTTGAGAAAGTTTTCCATTTTCAGCAGGTCTATTGATGCCGTTTTTTTATTGGATAAATCTTTTAATCCTTCGTTTTCAAGCATGGAGACCAGATCTCTTTTGTTAAGAAACTGTGCTCTGTTCCCTCCGTTGATTTCAATTTCAAGTCCCTGGCATAGACTGCTGTTTTTAGCATTGATGGCCGCAATTAAAATGGCCAGTCCGGAGCCGCCCAACAGGCACCAGAGTATAACCGTAAAAATTTTTTTTAATGGGCTTTTTATATTCATTTTGTTTTTAGAATTTCTGTCAGCGGTTTAACCAATTCATCTATATCGCCAGCGCCCGCTGTAATCAGTAATATTTTTTCTTTCTTTTGAATTGACGCTATATAGGCCAGGGCTTCCTGTTTGGTAAGAATTTGTTTCTCAGCTCTTACCATTTTATCCAGAATGGTGGCACTGCTGATTCCTTCGATTGGAAATTCTCGTGCCGGATAAACAGGCAATAAAATCACCTCATCCGACTGATCGAGTGCATTAGCAAATCCATCTGCGAAATCCCTGGTTCTGCTGAATAAATGCGGTTGAAAAATAACCATCAGCTTTCTATTTGGGAAAAGTTCCCTGGCGCTGCTGATCAGGGCTTCAAGTTCTCTGGGATGGTGCGCATAGTCATCAATATATACGTGACCTCCACTCTGCACATGATATTCAAATCTTCTCTTTACACCCTTGTAATTCTGCAAAGCAGGAATTATTTTTTCACCGCTCAGACCCAGTTTACGACAGGCTGTAATTGCTGCCAGGGCATTTTCAACATTATGCCAGCCGCCCACATGAAGTTCCACGCCTTCCATTTTTCCTTCACTGCCTTCCACATCAAATACATAATTACCCGACCGGATATGGAGGTTTTTCGTATAAACATCAGCGTTATGATCGGTGAGGTGATAACTAAGTTGTAATATATCACCCGCCGGCTTTGGAATTGGCAATCCGTGTTTCTGTACCAGGGTACCGCCCGATTTTATTTTTTCAGAGAAAGCAAGAAATGCTTCTTTTACAGCTTCAGCAGTTCCATAAATATCCAGATGATCGGGGTCCATAGAACTGATCACCGCGATATCCGGATGCAGTTTCAGGAAGCTCCGGTCGTATTCATCTGCCTCCACGACACAAATATTATTTTCATTACTCCAGAAGTTTGTATTGTAGTTTACTGAAATACCTCCCAGAAAAGCATTGGATCCCACGCCACTGTCGCGCAGTATATGTGCGATCATAGTGCTGATGGTTGTTTTTCCATGTGTCCCTGCAACGCATATATTCAATGAATCTTCTGTAATCAAGCCCAGCACCTCGCTTCTTTTCATCAAATCATATCCATGTTCCCTGTAGTAATTCAGTCCTTTGTGATCTTTCGGGATAGCTGGTGTATATACTACCAGCTGTATATCTTTCGGAATCGCGGAGAGGTCGTCGATATAGCTAACATGGATTCCTTCTTCTGCAAGAGTCCTTGTCAAAACAGTTTCAGTTTTATCATATCCACTCACAGTTTTCCCATGAAACCTGAAATAGCGCGCCAAAGCGCTCATTCCGATACCACCGATACCGATAAAATAGATACTGTGTATATTTTTCAGATCAGCCATTGAGTGTTTTCAAAATTTCATTAGCAATCTTGTCATCAGCATCTGTAACTGCCAGTTTACCGATGTTATTTCTCAAAATTTCCTGCTCCATCTTGTTTTTTGCCAGGGCCAGTATTTCCGGTACCATTTTATTCCGGGCATCTTTGTCCGATATCATAATAGCTGCATTTTTTTTTACAAGGTTTTCTGCGTTCACGGTTTGATGGTCTTCTGCTGCATGTGGATAGGGCACAAAAATCACTGGCTTTTTAACCACACATAGTTCATATAATACGCTTCCGGATCTGGAAACAACTATATCTGCTGCGGCATAGGCATATTCCATTTTAGAAATAAATTCACCGGTCCATATCATTTTAGATTCCGCTGCATGAACCGCTGCCTGAGCAGCAAAGGATTTCCCGGTTTGCCAGATAAGCTGAATCTGATTTTTATTCAGAATTGGAATACCGGAATCGATAGCTTCATTCATTGACATGGCTCCGAGGCTTCCTCCGGTTATCAGAACGGCAGTATATTTTGGATCGAGACCAAAAAAAGCAAGCCCCTCTTCTCTTGATATCTGTTTTGTCACTACGTTTTTTCGTACGGGATTTCCGGTTTGAAGGAGACGATCAGAAGGGAAAAACTTTTCCATACCATCGCTTGCTGTAAAAATGCGGGTAGCTTTTTTCCCCAACAGTATATTTGATTTGCCGGCATAAGAATTCGATTCATGAATAAACGTAGGAATTCCTTTTGCCTGTGCGTATCGTAATACTGGGAAGCTGCTGTATCCGCCGACACCAATAGCTGCCTGTGGTCTAAATGTTTTAAAAATGTTTTTCACCTGAAAATAACTTTTAACCAGTTTATAAGGAAGTGTAAAATTTTTTAATATAGAACTTCTGTTATATCCTGTGATATCAATTCCTTCAATAGGATAACCCGCTTCAGGAACTTTTTCCATTTCCATCTTACCTCTAGCGCCTACAAAAAGTATTTCCATATCCGGTTCTTTTTTTTTCAACGCATTTGCGATAGCCAGGGCGGGGAAAATATGTCCGCCTGTACCGCCGCCTGCTATAATTACACGTTTGTTCAAATTCTTAAGTTTCCAAATTCTTATCCGCCACTTCTCCTTCAATGCGTTCTGCATTTCTGGCAACACTTAATATAATTCCGATAGCCAGACAGGTAAATAAAAAGGAACTCCCTCCCATACTAATCAGGGGCAGCGTAACACCTGTTACAGGAAACAGATTTACATTTACTGCCATATTTGCTATTGCCTGTATCATGAGAGTAAAACTCAATCCCAGGGCCAGAAAAGCGCCAAAGGCAAATGGACACTTTTTAAATATGCGTATGCTCCTGAAAAGAAACACCAGGTAAATAAACATGATGATAGCGCCGCCAATCAAACCATATTCCTCAATGATGATAGCATAAATAAAATCAGAATAGGGATGCGGAAGAAAATTACGCTGGCGGCTGTTGCCGGGACCCAGCCCAATCCAGCCCCCGTTGGCAACTGCAATCTTGGCCTGATTCACCTGGTAATTATCATCCTGCTTATCTTCCTTTGTACCATACATGAAATTTCCGACGCGGTTTATCCATGTGTCAACACGCACCAGCAAACCCGCATGGGATGATGGATGACTGATGACGGATGGCGACTCTGAAGTTTTATGCCGAATAACTGCCGCCATGACAAGTAATAAAACAGGTATCATGGCCACTCCAATTGTAAGCAGAAGATGTTTGCCACTCACTCTCCCGATGAACATCAGCATCATACAGGTTGCACCTATGAGCAGGGCGGTGGAAAGATTCGCTGGGACGATCAAGAGGCAAACAACTGTCACCGGAATGATAACAGGTAAGAATCCCTTTTTAAAATCCTTTATCTGATCCTGTTTCCTGCTTAGCAGGTGGCTGATATACATGATCAGTGCCAGCTTGGCGAGGTCCGAGGTTTGAAATGTCATGTTTACAATGGGTAACCGTATCCAGCGACTGCCTTCATTCAGTTTTACACCAAAAAATAAAGTGTAGAATAATAAGGGAATGGATATCAGAAAAAGAATCTTCGCCACCCGGGCATAAATAATATAGTTGACCTGGTGTGCGAAATAAATGATCATCACTCCGGTAATGATAAATGCAAATTGCTTAAACAGGTAGATTTCTGTATTCCCTTTATACATTTTGTAAGCGAGCAAACCAGTAGAACTATACACTGCCAACAGAGAGATCAGCGCCAGTAAAACGACTACTGCCCAGATCACTTTATCACCTTTGGTTTTTGTGCCAAGATGCTTAAAGGCTCTCATTTCTATCGTACTGTTATCCTGCAATTCTTAACTAATTATTCAATTAAAACTCCCGTACTCCCATACTCCCATACTCCCATACTCCCATACTTTCTTATAGGTCTCTCACTGCTTCTTTAAACTGATTACCTCTGTCCTCATAATTTTTAAACAGATCAAAACTGGCGCAGGCAGGGCTCAATAAAACAATATCACCTTTAACTGCCAGCTGAAAACTACTTTTTACAGCTTCTATGGCCGAACCTGTATTGACGATCACCGGTACATCATTTTGAAATGCATCATGGATCTTTCGGTTGTCCAAACCCATACATACGATAGCTTTAACCTTTTCTTTTACCAGGTCACGAATCAGGGAATAATCATTTCCTTTATCTATTCCACCAAGTATCAATACAACAGGTTTCTGCATACTTTCCAATGCATACCAGGTAGAATTTACATTTGTGGCTTTGCTATCGTTAATAAATTCAACTCCCCGTACCGTACTTACGTACTCCATTCTGTGCTCCAGCGATTCAAAACTCTGGACTGCCTCCCGGATTTTATCCTTGCGTATACCAATGGTAACTGCAGCCAGCCCCGCTGCAAGTGTATTATATTGGTTATGGATTCCTTTCAAAGCGAAATCATAAATACTCATTTTCAAAGTTTCATTTCCTGCCTGCAGACTCATCTGCCCGTTCCTGATAAAACCTCCCGGATTTGGTTCCTTTTGCATGGTATATGGTAATGGGTTAGATTGAAAACTAAATTTTTTTATATGTTGCTTGATCGTGGGATCGTCTGCACAAAAAATAAAATAATCGGTTTTCGTCTGGTTTTTTATAATACTGAATTTGCTCCTGATATAATTCTCAAACTTATATTCATATCTGTCCAGGTGGTCTTCAGTGATATTTGTCAGAATAGCGATATCCGGCCGGAATTCCTTAATATCATCCAACTGAAAACTGCTGATTTCCGCGATATACCATTGTTTCGGATCTTCTGCAACCTGTTTCGCAAAAGAGATACCGATATTTCCGACCATCGCACAATCCAGACCTCCATGCTTACAGATATGATAGGTCATGGAAGTAGTGGTTGTTTTCCCATTACTTCCGGTGATCCCTACAATCCTGCTTCCTCCTTTATGACGATAAGCCAATTCAATTTCACTGATCACAGGAATGCCACTACTCCTTATTTTAATTACCAAAGAACTCTTTTCAGGTATACCAGGACTCTTCATCACTTCATCTGCTTCCAGTATTCTTTCTTCACTGTGTTTACCTTCTTCGTATTCAATTTCTTTTTCTGCAAGGATCGATTTATATTTTTCTAAAATCAACCCTGCATCTGAAACAAATACCTGGTACCCTTCTTTAACAGCCAGGATAGCTGCTCCAACGCCGCTCTCACCGGCACCCAGGATCACTAATTTTGACATACTCTTAGTTCTTAAATCTTTTCTGGTTTGTGGTGGATGGTTAATGGATTTTTGATTTCCCATCTACCTTACACCATGCTCCAAAAAGGGCGGATCAGGGTTTTTCAAAAGCATAGATAAATACTGCACCACAATTTTTTTGGTTTCCGGTTAATGGTAGATGGTTTATGGATATCCATACACCACACACCATATACCATCAACCAAATTATCTTATCTTCAAAGTCACTATCGCAAAAACAACACAGAGAATCGTTACAATCCAAAATCTTGTAACTATCTTACTTTCATTATATCCCAGTTTTTGATAATGATGATGCAATGGGCTCATTAAAAAAATCCGCCTCCCCTCACCAAACTTTCGCTTTGTATATTTGAAATAACTCACCTGCAACAACACACTAATATTTTCTACCAGGAAAACTCCGCAGAAAATGGGTATTAACAATTCTTTCCGCACGATCACTGCCAGCGCAGCAATAATGCCTCCTAGTGTCAGACTTCCGGTATCACCCATAAAAACAGTAGCCGGATACGCATTGTACCAGAGAAAACCAAGGCACGCACCAATCAACGCTCCGATGAAAATTGATAATTCTCCCAGGTTAGGGATATACATGATGTTCAGATATTCTGCAAAACGCAGATTGCCGCTGGCATAAGCGAAAACACCCAAACATACACCGATTACTGCGCTTACACCCGTCGCCAATCCATCAATGCCATCTGTAATGTTAGCACCATTTGAGACTGCTGTAATGATGAAAATAACTATTACGATGTATAATATCCAGGTAGCACCGCGTAATGCCGATGGTAAAAGTTTGGAATAATTGAATTCATGATTCTTTACAAACGGGATGGTGGTTATGGGTTCCCTGGCTTCCACAAAAAGTTTTTCCTTTCCATCCAGGATAACCCGTTTTAAACCGATTGTATCAGTTGGTTTGGTATCTCCTACAAATTCACGCCATACTTTGGTATTGCTGTTAAAATAAAGTGTGGCTGCAACTACAAATCCTAGTACTACCTGTCCAAGAATTTTGAACCATCCGGCCAATCCATCTTTATCTCCTTTCTTATAGTTAATACCCTGACTTTGTGCAATCTTTTTAGCGCGCAGTTTAAGATAATCATCTATAAATCCAATCATGCCCATCCATAGTGTGCTAAAAATCATGAGGCGTATATAAGCTTTATTCAGATTGGCGAGCAACAGGGTCGGAATCAGGATAGCCAGTATAATGATAATTCCTCCCATGGTAGGCGTTCCTTTTTTCTGCTGTTCACCTTCAAGGCCCAGTTCCCGTACACTTTCGCCAACCTGCAGGTTTCGGAGATAATTGATAAGTCTTCTTCCAAACATCATTGAAATTACCAGCGACATTATAACAGCCAGCAATACACGAAATGTAATGAACTGGAATAATGCACCACCGGGGATTTTAATTCCCGTTTGTCTAAGCCATTCGAATAATTGATACAACATGTTGTTGAACCGGATGTTTAATATTGATTATGGATGCAATCCCATTTCTCTATTTGTCCATTATTAAAAAAACTTCCTTTAGCACTGCCTTATCGTCGAAAGGTTTTTTAACACCTTTTATCTCCTGGTATTTTTCATGTCCCTTACCCGCAACCAAAATAATATCTGCAGGTTGAGTAAGGCTTACCGCTGTTTTAATAGCTTCCCTGCGGTCAATAATCGAAATAAGTTTTCTTTTTGCCGCTGTATTGAGTCCAGCTTCCATATCATTCAAAATCGCTCCGGGTTCTTCAGACCTCGGGTTGTCTGATGTAAATATTACCTTGTCGCTCAATTTACAGGCAACTTCACCCATGATGGGCCGTTTGGTTTTATCCCTGTCACCGCCGCATCCTACTACAGTGATAATGCGTTCATCATTCCTGCGCAGTTTACGTATTGTACTGAGCACATTTTCCAATGCGTCAGGCGTATGGGCGTAATCCACGATGCCAACTATTTTTTCTTTGGGGGAAATCATATAATCAAATCTGCCTTCTGCTCCGCTTAGCACACTCAGATTGCGAAGAATCTCCGATTTTTCCTCACCTAAACAAATAGCCGCCCCGAATGCGGCCAGCAGGTTGTATGCATTGAATTCACCAATCAGCCGGAAATGAACTTCCTGGTCATTAACCAGCATAACAAGTCCCGTCAGGTTATTTTCCAGAATCCTTCCTTTAAAATCAGCAGCAGTTTTCAAACTATAGGTATATTTTGTTGCTGCTGTATTCTGAATCATTACTTCTCCTCTTTTATCATCTGAATTCGTTAATGCAAAGGCATCTGAAGGCAACCCGTCGAAAAATAATTTCTTAACCCGTATATATTCGTTAAATGTTTTATGGTAATCCAGGTGATCATGCGTGATATTGCTGAAAATACCTCCTGAATAGTGTAAACCTTCGATACGGTGCTGGTGAATTGCATGGGAGCTTGTTTCCATAAATACGTGTGAACAATCAGCTTCCAGCATTTCATGTAACAATTGATTCAGCGAAATCGGGTCCGGAGTTGTATGTGTAGCTGGTAATGTTTTATCCCCGATTCGATTTTCTACTGTACTCAGCATGCCGCTGGTATAACCCAGGGAAGTAAATAATTTATATAGCAATGTTGCGATGGTCGTTTTCCCATTGGTTCCTGTTACTCCCACCAGTTTCATTTTCTCTGACGGCTGGCCAAAAAAATTATGTGCCAGCAATCCGGAAGCAACTGCGCTGTTTTCAACTTGTATATAAGTAATATCTTCTTTAAGAATGGCCGGCATTTGTTCACAAATGATGGCAGCAGGGAATTCAGCACTTGCAGCTTCAATAAATTCGTGTCCATCCTTGTGCGTGCCCCTGACAGCGATAAACACTGAACCCTTGCTCACTTTACGCGAATCAAGTTGCAGATCTTTTACTTCAACGTCAAGTTTTCCATGCACGGACCGGATGGCTACTTTATATAGAATTTCCTGTAGAATCATCAGTTAAGATCCAGGATAAGTTTTTGATTTCTTGATACAATAGTTCCGGGTAAAATATTTTGTTGCCTTACTTTCCCCGTTCCTCTCGTTGCAACATGTATATCTCTCGACTCCAATAAAAACAAAGCATCTTTCAAACCCATTCCTTTTACATCCGGCACCAGTTTCTGTTCTTCATTTTTTGCCTTTACAACCGGTTGGTTTTTTTCACGGTAAACACCAGCCCATTTTTTATCGTGTGAGGAATCCGCATATGACATATGCAGGGTATAAAAGACATTCTTTATTTCATCCGAAGAGCCGGCATAATAATATGCGGTACTGTCTTTTTTCAGTAGGCCTGTATAAGAGGCAAGCTGATTGCTGTCCGGGGACAGTGCATCCATACTCATGAGTTTATCTGCAACTTCCCGGAAAACAGGCCCTGCTACCAGAGCACCCAGGTATTTTTTTGAAAAGGGTTTATTTTTGATCACGACGATGCAGGTATAACGGGGTTGGTTAGCCGGAAAATACCCCACGAAGGATGACTGGTAAATATGATCAGCATATCCACGATTACCATTAGCAACGAGAGCAGTTCCTGTTTTACCTGCAACGGGATAAAAAGTATTTTTAAAAGCTGATTTCGCTGTACCTCTTTCACAAACACCCTCCAGGCAGGTCTTTAATTCAGAAAGGGTTTCATCGCTGCAGATTTTATCCATGAGCACAACAGGTTGGTTTTGCCTGTCAATGCCTCCGGCATATTGAACAGAATTCACCAGGTAGGGTTTCATCATCTTGCCGTTATTGGCAACAGCATTATATAATGTAAGGGTCTGGAGCGGACTTATCAGTACTTCATATCCGAAGGCCATCCAGGGAAGTGTGCTTGCACTCCAGGTTTTCGATTGCGGTGATTTAATAATGGGCGAAGTTTCACCTGCCAGGTCCACACCGGTAACCTGGTTAAGTCTTAATTTTTTGATATGATCAACAAACTGCTGAGGATGCTGTGAGTAATGGGCCATGACGAGTTTAGCCATCCCAACATTAGAGCTGTGTTCAAAAGCTTCTTCTACTGTTACATCACTCTTTTCCTGTTTTTCCGCATCGTGCACAGTGCGTGTTCCGATTTTCCAGGTCCCTCCTTCAATATTAAGGCGATCAGTTAAACGTACTGCATGATCTTCTAACAATGATAAAAGAGTTGCAAGTTTAAAAGTAGATCCTGGTTCTGACGCACGGATCGAATAATTCAAATCTTCCCAATAACTGCCATCAGCTTGTCTACCTAGATTTGCCATGGCTTTAATTTTTCCGGTCGACGTCTCCATGACGATACAGGTTCCGTGTTCACATTCATTCTCTATCATCATGGAGAGCAGGGCATTTTCAGCTATATCCTGCGTATTCACGTTAATAGTTGTCAATATATCTTTCCCGTTTTCCGGATCGATCTCATATCCTTCCACCGGTATATATGTACCTGCATTCAGGTAACGAACAAGCTTTCTTCCATTCTCGCCCTTCAGAATGCTGTCGTAGGTTCTCTCGAGGCCAACATTCTGCGCATTTTCGCGTGAAAGGCCGATGGTCCGGTTTGCAAGCAATCCGAATGGATTCATCCTTTTGCTTGAAGCGTCGATTATAAATCCGCTATTATTTCTTCCTTCACGCACCAAAGGAAATGTTCTGAGTCGTTTGTATTGATCAAAAGGAAGATTGCGATGAAGAAGATAATATCGATCAGCTTCCCTGTAGCCCTGCAGCAATTGTCTTTTATATGCTAATGCTGACTGATCACTGAAAAGATTTGCGAGACAGAGAGAAAGAGAGTCCAGATTTTCTTTGAAACGTTTTCCCTTTTTTTCCCGAAGCCCTTCAGCATCAAAATCAATATAGATATTAAAATAAGGAACCGAGGTACTTAACATATTTCCGTCTTCACTGTAAATCGTTCCTCTTTCTGCACTGAGGTCAACATATTTCTGATGCAGACTATCACTCAGCGCCCTCCAATAATTTCCCTGTACATTTTGGATAAAAAATACCCTTCCAAGCACAGCCACACATATAAGTACCATTCCCAGGAAACACAGGTAAACCCTCCAAAGTATATCTCTTCTTAGTTCCACCAGGTATTGGGGATATGTGTTATAAAATTTATTTCATTTGTTTAGACTGTCGCTGAGGACAAGTGGAGGTGAAGACAGAGGTTTTATTCCAAATGGCTCAACCGCTTTTGCAAGCTCACTTTGTTTGCTTCGAAACATAACTTCACTTTTCAGGCTCTTAAATTCATATTGCAGTTCCTGAAGTTCCCTTCCCGTTTTTCCGATATCACGCACTACGCGGTCTGCATAATGACCGTTATATATGTAAATCACTGCTAGGAAAGCGAGGAAAAGAAAAAAAGGCAGATTTTGTACCATCCACTGATAGCGGATCAGGCTCTTTGCCTTGTTTTTTTTAGTTCCGAAGACTTTCATTATTTCAGTGTGATGAATAAAAAAATTAGGGTACGATTATCATACTGAGATTTCTTAGTTCGGGATTAACTTTTTTATATTCTTTATATTTTTTCAGCTATTCTTAATTTGGCACTTCTTGCACGCGGGTTCAGGCTAAGCTCTTTTGCAGATGGTACGATCGGTTTTTTAGTGATCGTACGGAATGGGGCGTTTGATTGTGAGGATCCAAAAGGATCCTGTTCGTCTTTTTCTTCAAATCGGCCGCTTCTGAAAAACTGTTTTACCAGCCTGTCTTCCAGCGAATGAAAACTGATGATCACAAGTCTTCCGCCTGGTTTTAATAACACGGGCGTTTGTTCCAGCATTTCACGCAACGCACCTATTTCATCATTCACTTCAAGTCGCAATGCCTGAAATACCTGTGCGAAATACCTGTTGGGATTACCTTTTACCAGTTCAGCAATTGCCTGTTTAAATCCAATGATGTTACGAAAAGGCGTTTTGTTACGGAGCCCAACGATAGTCCTTGCCAATGTTTTCGCATTCGTTACTTCCCCATACAAACTGAATATTTCCTGAAGTTTCTGTTCTCCATAAGTATTCAGAATGGATGCTGCAGTAAGAGATTGCCTTTTGTCCATTCGCATATCCAGGTCTGCGTCAGACCGTGTTGCAAAACCCCGGTTGGGTTCGTCAAACTGGTGACTGCTCACGCCAAGATCAGCCAGTACTCCATCAACTTTCGTCACGGCATGCAGACGCAGGAATCGTTGCAGATGACGAAAATTGTTAGGAATAAAAACAAATCTTTCATCTTTCAAACTATTTTTCATCGCATCTCCATCCTGGTCAAATCCAAACAACCGGCCCTCCGTACTCAGGTGAGACAGGATCTCTGTTGAATGTCCACCTCCGCCAAAAGTGCAATCAACATAGACCCCGTTCGCCCTGATATTCAAACCGTCCATCGCTTCTGAAAGCAATACGGGTATATGATATGCGGGATTTAGGTCCCTCATATAATTCATTTATCTGGTTTGCCATTCATTACTTCATTGGCCAGACCGCTGAAATCATCCGGTGAAAAGGTTTCAAAGAACTGTTGGTACTTAACTTTATCCCAGATTTCTATCTTGTTAACCGCTGTAACCAGTACGATATCTTTTTCCAGTCCGGCATACTCCTTCAGGTTCTGCGGTAAGAGTAGCCTTCCCGCCCCATCCAATTCCATCATTGTCGCTCCATTCAAAAAATATCTCCGGAATGACCTTACCTTCGGGTCAAAATCATTCAATTTGCTGATCTGGTCAAAAATGGGCTCCCAGCTTTTCATGGGATACAGACCCAAACATTTTTCAAACCCCCTGTTTATGACAAAAGAACCACTTTCCTCACCGGTTTGCTTTTTGAGCGAAGCCGGCAGGAGAAACCGCCCTTTTGCATCGAGCGTTACCTCGTATTCTCCAAGAAAACCATTCATTTATAAGGACTTGAAACAATGTTTATAATAATTGACACAAAATAACACTTTTTCCCACTTTACAAAACTATTTAGAAGATTTTAATTTTTCCACAGAAATTATTCATTATGAGATGCCCAACAGGTATGGGTTTAAGTCACTCTAAAGAACCAATTAATAAAATAAGCTGTGCATAACATGTTAATGTGTGTGAATATCTGTGCATAACCTATACAGATGACTGAATCAACCTCATTCCCCGGTGAACTTTCCCTCTCAGAATTCGGCTATGATTTATCCGATGAAAAAATCGCAGGGTTTCCCCTTGAACAAAGGGAAAATTCCAAACTTCTGGTTTGGAAGGAAGGAAAAATAGAAGATACTGTGTTTTCGAAACTTCCCGAATTTCTGCCTGGCTCTTCCATGCTTGTTTTTAATAATAGCCGTGTAGTTGAAGCAAGGATTCTTTTTCAGAAACCAAGCGGAGGGCAGATTGAAATCTTTTGTCTTGAACCTCATGATTCATATAAAAGTATATCCCATGCAATGGAACAGACCGGCAGTGTAAAATGGACTTGCTTAATTGGAGGTGCTTCGAAATGGAAACATGGACAAATACTCAGGAAAAAAATCAGTGAAACCGCACTGGAGGCACGTTTCATTGAAAAAAGAACAGATGATTTTACGGTGGAATTTTCCTGGACACCTACCATCCTTCCTTTTGCTTCTGTATTGCACCAAATGGGTACGATCCCACTACCACCCTATCTTAAAAGAACTGCGAACAGTTCAGATACAGAGAGATATCAAACCATTTATGCTAAGGAATCAGGGTCGGTTGCAGCTCCTACAGCAGGTCTTCATTTTAGCGATAAACTTCTACGTGATCTTGCTGACAATGGCATACAGGCTTTATTCCTCACGTTACATGTAGGAGCAGGAACATTCATGCCAGTAAAAACTGAAAAAATATCAGATCACAGTATGCATGAAGAATATATCGAAGTACAGGTGGATGCCATAGAAAGACTTATTTCGCAAATGGATCAAACAATAATAGCAGTGGGAACCACATCTCTTAGAACACTTGAAACACTTTACTGGCTTGGATTTCTTATCAGCCTGGATAAAAATATATCTGCTGCTGATTTGCAACTGGATCAATGGATTCCCTATACTCACGTGCCAAATATTTCAGCTAAAGTGTCGCTTCATTTTTTACTTGAATGGATCAGGCGCAAACCCGGGAATAAATTAATTACAAAAACAAGGTTATTCATTGTGCCGGGCTATCATTTTAAAATCGTGAAGGGTCTCATTACAAATTTTCATCAGCCTCACTCAACATTATTGATGCTCGTAGCTGCGCTGATCGGATCGGAGTGGAAAAACGTATACGGATGGGCGTTAGAGAATAATTATCGTTTTTTGTCTTATGGAGATGGATGTTTGTTTCTTCCCTAAACTTTGATAGTTAAGCCTTTTTCCTGACGGATAAGTGGAATTTCCAAAGTGAATGTGGTTCCTTTTCCTATGGTACTATCTACTCTGATGCGACCGCCGTGGGCGTCCACGACAGACTTAACATAGCTAAGTCCCAGTCCAAATCCTTTTACGTTATGCACATTACCTGTATGTGCCCGGAAGAATTTTTCAAATATCCGCCGCTGTGTTTCTTTGGACATACCTATTCCATTGTCTTCCACTTTTATAAGCATATTTTTCCCACTACGATGGGTTTGAATTCGAATTGTAAGTTTTTCCCTCGAATATTTAATCGCATTGTCTATCAGGTTAGAAATCAAATTGGTAAAATGCACTTCATCTGCCTGTGCTATGTCATAGCCTTCTTCCAGTTGCAGAATTACGTTTGCATGAATTTCTTCCAGTTGAAGTTTAAAATTCTCCATCACCCGCCGGATCACATCATTAATATGGAGGGGTTGCAGCTTTAACTGCAGTTCCTGGCGATCGATCAGCGCAGCCTGCAAAATAGTCTCCACCTGTTTATTCATGCGTCGGTTCTCTTCCTTGATTATTCCACTGAAATATGCTGACTTTTCCTGATCGCGCACCACTTTCTCATTTCTCATGGCATCCACGGCCAGTGATATCGTAGCCAGTGGAGTTTTAAATTCATGCGTCATGTTATTAATAAAATCATTTTTTATTTCGCTCAGTTTTTTCTGCATCAGTAAAGTCCTAACCGTAACATAAAATGCACTTACGATGATCAGCGTAAAAAATATCACACCAAAAATCATCCACCTCATTTGTTTCATTACAACATCTTTGTAATCCGGAACTACTATAGAAAGCGTTTCAATTGGTTCGGTTCCGGTGAGCTCCATCGTATTAGCGATGAGAGGCAGAATCGTACGAAGGTTATGTATAGTATCCGTGAAAGCAGCGAAATAATTAGGTGACTTTAATTCATTATTATTCGAAAATATGGAAGAGGTGAAGCCTCCCCCCGAAAAGATACAAAATTCAAATTTTGTATCTTTTAATCCCCTATAATTAAAAGCCTTTCTGAGAATATCTGACATCTCCTGATAACTGAACCGCTGCGAAATCAACAGGGGTCTCATAAGTTCCCGCCTGAATTGTTCTGAAGGCCGGAATCCAAAACTTTGTGGAGACTGAAGCAACTGACTGCCCGAAAGAGCCGTTTGTTTATACTCAATCAGTTCACGGAAAACGTCGGTTGTAACGTCATTCAGTTTATGATTCAATTCTTCTTCCTTGTTTTCCACCATGGTCGAAATCCAGTTCCATTGGATATAGATAATTCCTATGAGGGAAACGCTGATCAGAATAAAAATGATGGTAAAATTTTTCTTCAAGAAAGTCTGTATTTAAACTAAATTGAACCCATTGTCTGTCTTTATATTGCGTGCAAATTTATTAAACAATTATCTTCAGATTCGTTAAATTACAATATGGACAGTCCCGCGGCTGGTATCTTGCTGATCGCTGACCCGTTTCTGAAAGATCCTAATTTTAAAAGGTCGGTTATTTTCCTTTGCGAACACCAAAGTGAGGGAAGTTTCGGCTTTTTGTTAAATAAAACCTACGAGTACAGCTTAAAAGATCTTGTAAACAACGCAGATGATCTTGAAATCCCGGTATATTTCGGAGGACCTGTTCAGACGGATACCATACATTTTCTACATCAGTATCCTGAACTTATAAAGGGTGGTTATCAGGTAATTGATGGTATTTACTGGGGTGGGAATTTTGAAAAAGCGCTGGAACTCATTCGCTCAGGGAAAATCAAGACTTCAAAGATCCGATTTTATATAGGTTACTCAGGCTGGGCGGGCGGACAACTGGAAGATGAATTAAAAGAAAAATCCTGGTTGCCGGCTAAAGCAAGTCAAAAACTCATTTTTCATAAAAAGACGGATGAAATCTGGAAAGATGCTATCAGGCATCTTGGGGGAAATTATCTGATGATGCTCAATTTTCCGATCGATCCGCAGTTAAATTAGTTTATGGTAAATGGTTTATGGTTCTTTTATTTACCGTCAACCGTCAAACATCTACCATATACCATACGCTATAAACTAAATCGCTTTCCCCCCTTCCACCAAAACGGTTACACGATTTGCAATTACTTCCACAAAACCACTCCGGATTTCAAATAATGTAGAATGATTCTTATCGTTTAAAACTTTGATGCGGCCGCTTTTCAATGCACTTATCATCGCAGCATGTTTATCCAGCACTTCAAAAGATCCTGAAACACCCGGTAGTTGTACGCCGTAGACTTCGTCACTGAATAATTTACGTTCCGGAGTAAGTATTTCTAGATTCATAAAAACAAGTGTGAGAGTGTGAGCGTGTGAGAGTGTGAGAGATTTCACATTCTCACACGCTCACACTCTCACACTAAATTAGTTATCCCTGCGCCTGAGCCATCAGCTTCTTACCCTTTTCAATCGCATTGTCTATAGTACCAACCAGATTAAATGCGGCTTCAGGGTATTCATCCACTTCACCATCCAAAATCATATTGAATCCGCGTATGGTTTCTTCTATTGGCACCAGCACTCCCTTAAGACCTGTAAAGGCTTCTGCAACATGGAAAGGCTGTGAAAGGAATCGTTGTACTTTACGTGCGCGCGAAACGATTAATTTATCTTCATCGCTTAACTCATCAAGACCAAGGATCGCAATAATATCCTGTAATTCTTTATAACGTTGTAAAACCAGTTTAACTCGGTTGGCACAATCGTAATGTGCATCTCCTACGATTTTCGGCGTAAGGATTCGTGAAGTGGAATCCAGCGGATTCACCGCAGGGTAAATTCCCAGATCCGCGATCTTACGATCCAATACCGTGGTAGCATCCAAATGCGCAAAAGTAGTCGCTGGTGCCGGATCGGTAAGATCATCTGCAGGTACGTATACTGCCTGGACGGAAGTGATTGAACCGTTTTTTGTAGACGTAATCCTTTCCTGCATAAGTCCCATTTCTGTCGCCAGGGTTGGCTGGTAACCAACGGCTGAAGGCATCCGTCCCAGAAGGGCTGAAACTTCTGAACCTGCCTGCGTAAAACGAAAAATATTGTCAACAAAAAACAGGATATCACGACCCTGCCCCTTCCCATCTCCGTCACGATAGTATTCAGCAATTGTTAAACCGCTGAGGGCCACACGCGCACGGGCTCCGGGAGGTTCATTCATTTGTCCGAATACAAAAGTCGCTTTGGATTCGGATAATTCTTTCATATCAACTTTAGAAAGGTCCCAACCACCATTTTCCATACTGTGTTTGAAATTTTCACCGTATTTCATGATCCCGGCTTCAATCATTTCACGCATCAGGTCATTTCCTTCACGCGTACGTTCTCCTACCCCTGCAAACACAGATACACCCGCATATGCTTTGGCAATATTATTAATGAGTTCCTGAATCAATACGGTCTTTCCTACACCTGCACCACCGAAGAGTCCGATCTTTCCGCCTTTCGCATAAGGCTCAATAAGGTCAATTACTTTAATTCCCGTAAATAAAATCTCTGTGCTCACGCTGAGATTTTCAAATGCGGGTGGTTTATTATGAATTGGCCTGCCATTGACTTTGGAGACAGGTGGCAAACCATCAATCGGATCGCCGGTAACATTGAATAACCTTCCTTTAATGCTGTCACCCACAGGCATTGAGATCGGGATGCCGGTATCGAGCACTTCCAGTCCGCGGATAAGTCCTTCGGTACCATCCATGGCGATACATCGAACACTGTCTTCTCCCAGATGTTGTTGTACTTCAAGGACAAGTGTATCACCACCCGGTTTTTTTAATTCCAGGGCATTGTATATTTCAGGAAGCTTCCCTTTGAAATGTACATCCACTACAGCACCGATAATTTGTTTAATCTTGCCTGCATTTGGCATATAGAGAATTTATTGAATGTTACCTTAAAATCGGCTGCAAAGGTAAGAGTCCGGACGCAGAATTCCGAAATGAAAAACCAAGTATTTTTACGGCTGTTAACTCTTAAATATGCAATTAATTCAGGTTCAGGATCAATACGATGCCCGCGCATTCATCCAGGTAAATGTAGACATCCTGAGCGACGTATCCGGATATATAGGGCCGTTGGACAAAGATATAAATGAGGTTTTCGACCTCAAAAAAAATAAAGCCTTTCGCCATGGCGAAGCAGCCCGTTGGATTCTCCGGGATGAAGATGGCAGAAACCTGGGCAGGATTGCTGCCTTTGTAAATAAAAGGTATAAAACCATAGGGGATGAATTTCCCGTCGGAGGGATTGGTTTTTTCGACTGTATTAATAACCAGGAAGCAGCAGACCGGCTTTTTGATGTAGCCAGACACTGGTTATTTCAAAAAGGTATGGGAGCCATGGATGGCCCTATAAATTTTGGCGAAAGAGATAAATGGTGGGGGCTGGTGACTGAAGGTTTTCACGAACCACTTTACCAGATGAATTTCAATCCTCCCTATTACCAGGCGCTATTTGAAAACTATGGGTTTAAACCATTTTTTGAACAAATCTGTTTTGGCATGGATCCGAAAAAACCATTCAGTAAAAAACTTATGGACAGGCACGCCGTCATAGCAGAAGATCCGGCCTACAGTGCTGCTCATATCGATATTAAAAAGCTGGATCTCTACGCCGTTTATTTCACTGACGTATATAATAAAGCCTGGTCTGGCCATGGCGGAATGAAACAATTGAAACTGGACCAGGTGAAACAAATGTTTAAACTGATGAAACCTTTCATGGAAGAAAGACTCATATGGTTCGCCTATCACAACGATAAACCCATCGCATTGTTTGCCAATATTCCCGATCTTAATCAGTGGTTCAAATATCTGAACGGAAAATTCGGTCTGCTGCAGAAACTTAAGTTTTTATGGTTGGTAAAAACAAAAAAAAATAAAAAATTCACTGGACTGGTTTTTGGAGTCATCCCTGAATATCAGGGGAAAGGAGTCGATTCGTATCTGATCGCGGAAACAGGAAAAATGGTACTCAAACTTCCGTATTCGGAATATGAAATGCAGTGGGTAGGCGATTTCAATCCGAAAATGATCAATCTGATCCGACATATGGCAGATACATACCCAAGCAGAAAGCTCAGAACTTATCGCTATATTTTCGATCGCACAATCGAATTTAAAAGACATCCCGTCTTCTAAAACTTTATTATTATTATTGCAAACAAGAAGATTTCGGAGGCTATTGGTTTATGAATAAATTCATCGTTTCAGCCAGAAAATACAGGCCGCAGCTTTTTTCAACCGTCGTCGGACAGTCACACATCACAACGACTCTGAAAAATGCCATTCGCAACAAACAACTGGCCCATGCTTTTTTATTTTGTGGCCCGCGTGGTGTAGGCAAGACAACCTGCGCACGAATCCTGGCCAAAGCCATCAACTGTGAAAATCCCGCGCCCGACGGGGAAGCCTGTAATTCCTGTCATTCGTGTATTTCATTTAATGAAGGCAGTTCCCTGAACATTCACGAACTGGATGCAGCAAGTAATAATTCAGTCGACGATATCCGGTCGCTGGTTGACCAGGTGCGCTTTGCCCCTCAGCCTGGAAAATATAAAGTCTATATCATAGATGAAGTGCACATGCTCAGCTCTTCAGCATTTAATGCTTTTCTGAAAACACTTGAAGAGCCGCCTCCCTACGCCATCTTTATTCTTGCAACGACAGAAAAATATAAGATCCTTCCTACCATTCTAAGCCGTTGCCAGGTGTTTGACTTCAAAAGGATAACCAACCAGGATATCATAGACCATCTGCAGGAGATTTGCGAAAAAGAAAATATCCCGGCAGAAAAATCATCCCTTGAAATCATCGCTCAAAAAAGTGAAGGATGCATGCGCGATGCCCTGAGCATCATGGATAAAATGGTAAGTTTTTCAGATGGAAAACTTACTTACCTTGATACACTCGAACATCTTAATATCCTTGACGACGGATATTATTTTAAATTACTCGCTGCCATACGTGAACAAAAATTATCCGACGCCCTGTTGATTTTTGATGAAATCAATCGCAAAGGATTTGAAGGAGATCTGCTACTGAATGGTTTTGCGGAATTTATCCGGAATCTGCTGATATGCAAAGATGAAAAAGCAGCAGTCCTGCTGGATGTGGTGGATAATTTCAAACAAAAATATATTGAAGAAGCCAAAATAGTCGAAGGCCCCTTCCTGATCAGCGTTTTAAATCTTTTAAGCGAATCCGAAATTCATTATAAGGCAGCCAGAAATAAGAGATTGCATATCGAACTCGCCATTATTAAACTGGCTTACCTGAATCAGGCTCTTCATTTATCCCTAGGAATTGCGGACAATAAAAAGGGTACTGAAGCTGTAAGACCGGTGGCTTACCGGGTTGTTTCTCCACTGGAAATAAAAAATTATAAAGTCGCAAATACTTCTTCCAATTTGTTGCCTGATAAAAAGATCCCCATTGCTCAAAAAAATGAGGAGGGCCCAAAATTGATAATAGAAGAGCCGAAAACCACCACAACTGAATTAACCAGTCTGGGCGCTCTTTCAAAAATCAGACAGGAACTGGTGAACCGTAAAATCTCAAAAGAAACAGGAGAATTATTATCACTGGATCCTGTTCTTTTAATGGAAGCATGGAATCAATTCACTGCTGAATTGAAAAAAAATAAAAATTCCGCTGCCCAGAGTTTTGAAGGCGCAGAACTCCGCATACTTGATGATCTGCGATTTGAGATATTAACGAATAATAACCTTGAACATCGATTTGTAGAACAGGAAAAAAGGAAGCTCTCCGATTTACTTCAGGAAAAATTCAATAATAAAAACATTTACTTTTCTATTACTATCCGTGAGCAGGATTCCAATCATCTGCATTTGGAAAAAACACCAAGTAAAAGGGATCAGTTTCTTCAAATCGTTGAAATGTATCCGCTTGTAAAAGAATTAAAAGACAAGCTGAGGCTCGAATTGGACTATTAAAAGCCGAAAGCTTAAAGCTTAAAACTATTCGATTTGAAATTCACCTTACTACTTTTCTAGCTCCTGTCCTGCTAAACTTAAACCCTGTCAAATGCTAAAAATCCTCTAATTTGGACTCCCTGATTTTGCGTAGCCAATGATTCTCAGGATCTTTACAAATTCTTATGGCAAGAAATTCTACGTCGCAGGTATTTCAAACCAGCTCATCCTCCCGTTGGTCCCGTTTTATCTGGAGCAGCCGATTGATAGCTCTTTTTGTTGTTCTCGGGGTTATTACAATTATTATTACGCTGACCCGGGTATATACACCTTCACTTCCAAATTTTGGTGCGCAGGAAAAAGAAGCATTGCTGGATAGTTCGAGCTGGCTTTTTAATAAAAGCAAAATTGGAAAACAATATGGAGGTTTCCGGAAATTCATCAACGAAAAAGTTGCATATAAGGCAGGAGGTTATCCGATAGGGAAACGCTTCAGGAAAAAAAATGGGATTATTGTTCAGGCAGATTCCAGCTTCTATTCTTTTAAGAAATTTTCAATGGGTATAAGAGCCGGGTTTTATGTAAACTGGTCCCCCGCATCCCTGGTTTCTCTGAATCAAAATATTGCCCGCTTAAATATGGTCTTGCCGGAGTGGTTTTTCCTGGATCCGAATACGGATACACTCTGGACAAAAATAGATTCCACCGCCCTGAGTGTAATGGATAAATCCGGAGTTAAAGTAATGCCTCTTCTTACCAATAATATTGGCAGTGTTTTCAGAGGTGATGTCGTACATCGTATTCTGAATAACCCGGAAAAAAGGGACAGGCTTATAAATGATATCATAAAATACCTTGAAAAATATAAACTGGATGGTATTAATATAGATTTTGAAGATCTCATTGAAAAAAAGAATGAAGCACTTGTACAATTTCAAAAATCTCTCTATGAAAAAATGCACGCAATAGGATTGATCGTTTCTCAGGATGTTCAACCCTTTAATGAAGATTATAATTTCAAAGAACTTTCCAATTACAATGATTATGTAATCCTAATGGCCTATGACCAGTTTTCAGATGGTACCGGTCCGGGACCTATTTGTCATCAGAAATGGATAGAAGGCGCGGTAGATGATGCGATAAAAAAAATTCCAACCAATAAGCTTATCCTCGCAGTGGCAGGTTTCGGATATGACTGGAAGCTTGATGAAAATGACAAGGTTGTTTCAGTAGCGCCGATCAGTTACCAGGACGCATTGACCCTGGCCCGCACTTATGCTAATAGTAAAATAATCTTTGATAACGACTCCTACAATCTGCACTTTACCTATGATGGTGATGACGGCGCTCCGCATAAAGTTCAATTCACCGATGCTGCAACTACTTTTAATACCATGCGTTTTGCTGAGGAATCCGGACTTGCAGGAGTTGCTCTCTGGCGTTTGGGAAATGAAGATTCACGTATGTGGGATTTTTATGACCATGATATGAGTAAGAATAGTCTGAAAAGTTTTGATTTTCATCTATTCTCGACCGTTAGAACCATGGTTACGGATGAAACACCTGCGTATTCCGGTGAAGGAGAAGTGCTGGATGTTATTGGTGGTCCGACGAGTGGAAAAATTACTCCGGAACTGGATACAGCCGAATTGCTGATTTCAGAAGAGTCCTATGATCAGCTTCCTTCCAAGTGGCTGGCCAGAAAATATGGAACAAAGGATAAGAAAAAGCTGGTACTGACATTCGACGATGGACCCGATCCGATATACACGCCTCAAATTCTGGATATACTCAGCAGAGAAAATGTACCTGCCGCTTTTTTTCTCATCGGAATAAATGCAGAAAATAATATCCCCATTGTAAAAAGAATTTACAGAGAAGGTCATGAGATAGGTAATCACACATTCACGCATCCGAATATTGCCAAGGTCAGTCGAAAGCGGGCAATCATTGAAATGGACGCAACACGTTTATTGATAGAAGCTATTACCGGTCATTCCACTGTATTATTCAGGGCTCCATTTAATGCGGACTTTGAACCTGTTAAAGCGGAAGAACTAATTCCAGTCGCCATCGCCAGGGAAAAAAACTACCTGGATATTGGTGAATCCATTGATCCGCTGGACTGGGAACCGGGTACGTCTGCTGATTCTATTGTTGCAAGAGTGATCGCCCGGAAACAAAGCATGACTGATCAAAACCTGAGTGGAAATATCATCCTGCTCCATGATGCAGGAGGTGACAGCAGGGAAGCGACTGTTGAAGCTCTACCGCGTATAATCCATTATTTTAAAGAAAGGGGATATCAGTTTACAACCATTGCAGATTTACTTGGAAAGAAAAAAGAAGATCTCATGCCCGCTGTTCCGAAAGGAAGCGGTTATTATCTTCTTCAACTGAATTATTTCCTCGCCATGGCAGGTTATATCGGAAGTCATCTCCTGACTTCAGTATTTATAGTATTTATTATTCTTTCCCTTTCACGCATCATTTTTATGGCCATCATGGCCAGTAAGCAACGTCAATGGGAAAAGAAATTCAATTTAAAATACTTCTGGCAACCGGACGGGAAAAATGCACCAAAGGTGAGCATCATCGTTCCTGCTTATAATGAAGAAGTGAATGCAGTAAGTTCTGTAGAGAATTTACTCAGAACGGACTATCCGAATTTTGAAATTATTTTTGTTGATGACGGCAGTAAGGATGGAACATTCAATAAAGTTCAACATGCTTTTGAAGGATATTCAAAAGTAAGAGTATTCACCAAAGCGAATGGCGGAAAGGCCTCTGCGTTAAACTTTGGGATAGAACAATCAAGTGCAGAATATGTGATTTGTATTGATGCAGATACAAAACTGCTTTCAGATGCCGTATCTAAACTCATGATGCATTTTGGTGATGTTCAATATCATAACGGGAAAAAAGTGGGTGCTGTAGCAGGCAATGTAAAAGTGGGTAATACGGTTAACCTGTTAACCCGATGGCAGTCCATCGAATATATCAGCAGCCAGAATTTTGACCGGTTGGCTTTCGCATACCTGAATGCCATCACGGTAGTGCCAGGTGCTATCGGTGCTTTCCGAAAGCAGGCTATTGAAGATGCAGGCGGATTTACCAGCGACACCCTTGCGGAAGATTGTGATCTCACTATCCGGATGCTTCGTTGCAATTATATTATTGAAAATGAGAACAACGCAATTGCCATGACAGAAGCTCCCGAAACCGTTAAAATGTTTATCAAGCAAAGATTCCGCTGGAGTTTTGGCGTTATGCAGACTTTCTGGAAAAACAGGGATATGTTATTCAGCAACCGCAACAAAGCACTTGGCTGGATTGCCCTGCCAAATATCCTGACCTTTCAATATATCATCCCATCCATTATTCCCTTAGCTGATTTAATTATGCTTATCGGAATCAGATATGGAAATGGTGCAAGGATCGGCAAATATTACCTGATATTTTTATTGGTTGATCTCGGAGTAGCAGTTTTAGCTTTCAGCTTTGCAAAGGAAAAACTGAGCAAACTGGTCTGGCTGATCCCGCAACGACTGGTTTGGCGCTGGCTTTTGTGGTATGTATTATTCAAATCGTTCCGCAGGGCCATCAAAGGGGAGTTGCAGCACTGGGGAGTTATTAAACGCACCGGAAATGTAAAAGAAATTCCAGTGTTGCAGGAAGGGTGATCCGAATGACCCTGCATTTCACGTTTTTGCCTTAATTTCGAAGTTCCAAATTTCAAAATTATCCAGTTTTATGGCAGAAGTTATTTTAATGCCCAGACTAAGTGATACCATGACTGAAGGTGTGATTGCTGCCTGGCATAAAAAAGTGGGAGATAGTGTGAAAAAAGGCGACCTGCTAGCTGAAGTGGAAACCGACAAAGCAACGATGGACCTGGAAAGTTACAAAGACGGAACACTCTTATTTACCGGCACTGATAAAGGAGGTAAAATTCAGGTGAATGATTTACTGGCCATCATCGGTAAACCTGGAGAAGATATCAGTACACTCGTGAAGAGTGGTACTTCAAAAACTCCGGCGCCTTCTCCCGTACCCGCACCTGATGCTAAATCCAGTAATGCTCCGGCTTCTGTGGCAGCTAAACAGGAAAATCCACCAACCGCCAACCGTCAACCGTCAACTTCAACTTCGACTGGTCTTAATTTAGCAAACATGCAGGAAGTAATTCTCATGCCCCGGCTTAGTGATACGATGACAGAAGGTGTTATTGCAGACTGGCATAAGAAAGTGGGGGACATGGTGAAAAAAGGAGATATTCTTGCAGATATTGAAACGGATAAGGCAACGATGGAACTGGAAAGTTATAAGGAAGGAAAATTATTATATACGGGTGCAGAAAAAGGTCAGAAGATTGCAGTAAATGATTTACTGGCCATCATTGGCGAAGAAGGAAAAGTAAACGTGCAGCAAATAGTAGAAGCATCAAAAAATAAAGGGGCCGCACCGGCAGCTGCGAATGAGCCAGCAGCTGAACCCATGTCATCGAAACCAGTGCCTGAACCCGTTGCTTCAGCTTCTACCTCGCATTTCCTGAATGGTGACGGGAGGATCAAAGCATCGCCCCTGGCAAAAAAACTGGCTAGCGAAAAAGGAATAGATCTTTCACAACTTCATGGAAGCGGAGATTATGGGCGAATTATCAAGAAAGACGTTGTTGAATTTAAGCCATCAATATCTGAACCGGCGGCACAAAAAAATGTTTCAATTCCTTCAGCTCCCGCAGGACAAATAAGCTTTGAGGATGTACCTGTTTCTCAAATGCGTAAGACCATTGCAAAACGGCTGTCAGAAGCCAAATTCTCAGCTCCGGAATTTTATCTGACCATTCAGGTCGATATGGACCAGGCTGTAAATAGCCGGGTAAAAATTAATGAAACCGCTCCTGTTAAAATATCTTTCAATGATTTTGTCCTGAAAGCCACCGCACTGGCCCTGAAAAAACATCCTGCTGTAAACAGCAGTTGGATGGGTGATAAGATACGTGTAAATCATCATGTGAATATCGGCGTGGCTGTTGCTGTTGAAGATGGGTTGCTGGTTCCCGTTGTTCGGTTTGCAGATACCAAATCACTCTCTCAAATTTCGGTGGAAGTAAAAGATTTTGCTACCAAAGCAAAGAATAAAAAATTGCAGCCTTCAGAATGGGAAGGGAGCACTTTTACAATATCAAACCTTGGTATGTTTGGAATGGATGAATTTACTGCTATCATCAATCCACCGGATTCATGTATACTCGCCATCAGTTCAATTCAACAAATTCCCGTTGTAAAGAATGGAGCTATTGTTCCAGGGAATGTTATGAAGCTCACCATGACCTGCGATCATCGTGTGGTAGATGGTGCAACCGGCGCTGCATTTCTGCAAACGCTGAAGGGGCTCCTTGAAGAGCCCCTGCGAATGCTTGTTTAATAACCGTCCATGGTTAATTATTTTGTGGCTTCCTGCACTCAGTGAAGCTGTTCTCTCTTATTGGAAACGAAATCCATACCATTGCACAAAATGCTATAATTCAATAAGTTAATAAAGGTATTTTTCCCAGCAACGGAAAGAATTTCCAGCTGTAAGAGAAAACTTGTCGTGGTTGGATTTTCCAAAAAGATATAATCCCGCTAAGTTTCTTACCTTCTGTTTACCATCAGATTAACTATTCTAAAGATGATCAGGCGATCTACGATCCAGCTACTGCGATTTCATTTTTCTTTTTTCCTTATGCCCGTTTATTGGTTTGCACTTAGTCAGGTGGCCAATCCTGATACTAAAAGAGCCCTTCTCATTTTTATAATTCTGCACTTATTAATATATCCATCCAGCAATGGATTCAATAGTTATATGGACCGGGATGAAGGTAGTATTGGTGGACTCAAATCACCACTTCCGCCAACAAAGGAATTACTCTATGTCAGTCTGGTCATGGACGCTCTCGCCCTGCTTCTCGGATTATTTATCAGTATATATTTCACAATCGCAACAGCAATATATATTCTGGCATCCCGGGCTTACAGTGCAAGATCCATTCGATTAAAAAAATATCCACTGATAGGATATGCGACAGTAATTGCCTGCCAGGGCGCCCTGGTTTTTTTTATGGTATATCACGGGTCTCATCCAATGTTATCGCTTCAGGTACCAACCCTGGGAATGATTTCTGCATCTTTGTTGATTGGTGGATTTTATCCGCTTACACAGATTTATCAGCATGAAGCGGACGCAAAAGACGGCGTTAAGACGATCAGTGCAATGTTGGGGATCCGGGGCACATTTATATTCTGCGGTATTATTTATGGAATTGCCTTTGCTATTTTAACATATTTCTTACTAATATCTCTCGAAGAAAAAGAATTTTTAATTTTATCAACCTGTATGCTGCCAGTACTCGTATACTTTACAGGGTGGGCCTTACAAGTTTGGCGAAATCCTTCTTTAGCCAATTTCAGGAATACAATGCGAATGAATATTGTCGCGTCCAGCTTTACGAGCATTGGCTTTATTATTGTATTTCTGATGGTATGGTCATAAACTTTTTAATATAATTGATTGAGCCAGATTAAATTCATCGGAACAGCAGTCCCGCATTTCAAACATGAACAGAATGAAATTCTGCGTTTCATGAGCCGTATTTATGCCTTTAATGAAAGAGAAAGGCGTTCACTTAAATACTTATATCATCAGAGTGGAATTTCCACTCGTTATTCAGTTTTATCAGATTATAGCAAGGAACCCGAAGAATGGACTTTCTATCCACCGGCAGAAAATCTGGAGCCATTTCCCTCTCTTGAAAAGAGGATGAAAATTTTTAACAAATATGCAGTGGGCTTGTCAGCTAATGCCATTCAGAATTGTATCGAAAATAAACTCGATCCAAAGGAAATTACTCATTTAATTACAGTTACATGTACCGGGTTAAGTGCGCCGGGACTGGACTTACAACTGATGGAGTTATTGGATCTTCCAAAAAATATTTTCAGGAGTTCTGTAAATTTTATGGGTTGCTATGCTGCGATTCATGCGCTCAAACTGGCAGATGCATTTTGCCAGACTGACCCTTCAGCCAAAGTAATGATCGTTTGCACGGAACTCTGCACTTTACACTTCCAACAACTTGCCACAACTGATAATATTACTTCCAGCCTGCTTTTTGGAGATGGCTCGGCAGCTGTTCTGGTTACCGGCGATCGGGGTGATACTACCGGTTTTCCGCTTATTGGATTTTATGGTGAAGTAATGCCGAAAGGAAAACAGGATATGTCCTGGGAATTATCTTCTACAGGATTTAATATGACCCTGAGCAGTTATATACCCGAACTGATAGAAGAAGATTTTGAAAAACTGGTGAATCAGGCCCTGGAAAAGCAATGTATTCAGCGTGATCAGATAACGTATTGGGCCATTCACCCGGGTGGCAGAAGGATATTAGAGGCAATTGCAAAAAGCCTGTCATTGCCAAAAGAAAAAATGGAAATATCCTATCAGGTTCTTCGTGAGTTTGGAAATATGTCTTCGCCCACCATTTTATTTGTGTTAAAGGAAATTTTATCTACCCTTGACAAATCGAAAAAGCAAACGGTATTTGGCGCTGCATTCGGCCCGGGCTTAACAATGGAAACCTTTATGGTTGGTTCCACGCTTAACGCTTAACGCCTAACGCTGAACGCTAAACGCTGAATGCTGTAAGGCTTTATCTTTCGTAACTTTAGTGAATACGAATACCGTATATGGTATAAAACTGAATGTTTAAAGACATTAGAGGTTTAAGTACAATTCCTGGCCCAAAGCATTTTTTTGAATATATGGATTTCTCACTCCGCTCAGAAAGACTGGAACTACTTGACCAACCCAATATTCCGGTAGCTGATATTGAACGGAATCTTCTGGAACTTTCAATCATAAACCAGAAACTCGGCGGACATGCATGCACCTGGAAGGGATTTATTGAGCTTGCAAAAAAAGGAAAGGCGGCTCATGTATGTGAAATCGGCTGCGGAGGGGGGGACAATCTGAAAACTATCGAACGAAAAGCAACCGGCAAATATCCGGACATGCGTTTTACAGGTGTAGATATTAATCCGGATTGCATACGGGTTGCAGAAAATATTAATTGGAAAAGACCCGTTTTATTCCTGGTGAATGACTATAGAAAAGTACATTTTCAGTCAAAACCCGATATTATTTTTTGTTCTTTATTCTGCCATCACTTCAAAGAATCTGATCTTATTGAAATGTTACGCTGGATGAGGGAAAACAGCCGTTCCGGGTTTTTCATAAATGATCTGCATCGAAATCCACTGGCATATCATTCGATCCGCTTACTGACTTCATTATTTTCTAAATCCTACCTGGTAAAAAATGATGCACCTTTATCCGTATTGCGTGGATTCAAAAAAAAAGAATTGGAAGAATTATTGCTTAAAGCTGGAATGTTACATTATACCATTCAGTGGAAATGGGCCTTCCGTTGGTTAGTGATCGTCCGCTCGTGAATACAAAACAAATATATGATGTTGGAATTGTAGGTGGTGGCCTTGCCGGGTTATCCTTATCCATCCTGCTTTCACGTAAGGGCTATCGTGTATGCCTGTTCGAAAAAGAAGTTTTTCCTTTTCATAAAGTTTGTGGTGAATACATCAGTATGGAGAGCTGGGATTTTTTGATCCGTCTCGGCCTCCCTCTTGAAAATTGGAACTTGCCCAGGATAAATCAGGTAAATATATCGGCTCCCAATGGGGAATCCATTTCAGAAAAACTGCCGCTCGGCGGATTTGGAATCAGCAGGTATAAGCTGGATGCTTCATTGGCGGATATTGCAAAGTCCGCTGATGTGGAGATATTTGAAAATACTAAAGTCTATGATATCAATTTTGAAGAAGGAAATCATCGAATTCAAACCAGCGAGGGCTCATTTATTGTAAAAATCGCCTGTGCCTGTTATGGGAAAAAAAGCAATCTCGATGTGAAATGGAAGCGAAAGTTCCTGCAACAGGATGAATCCAAAAATTATGTCGGGGTAAAATATCATGTGAAAAGTCATTTACCTGAACATGAGATCACACTCCATAATTTTCAGGGAGGTTATTGCGGAATTTCTAAAATTGAAGATGGAAAATATTGCCTTTGCTATCTCACCCAATCTGACAATCTAAAGAATAACCAATCATCCATTCCGGTTATGGAGGAAAAAATCCTGAAAAAAAATCCTGCCCTCCGAAAATTACTGGATGAAGTGTTAATATTATATGAAGAACCCGTAACAATTTCTCAAATCAGCTTTTCAGAAAAAACGCAGTTAGAACGTCATGTACTTTGTATCGGAGATGCGGCTGGAATGATTACACCTCTCTGTGGTAATGGAATGAGTATGGCCCTGCATTCATCCAAAATTGCGGCTGAAATAATTCCTCTTTTTCTTGAAAATCAGATTTCCCGTGAAGAGATGGAAGCATCCTATCAGAAAAGCTGGAACCTTGAATTTGCAGGCAGGTTAAAAACGGGTCGGCTGATTCAGCGTTTTTTCGGTAAAGCATTCTGGTCAATATGCCTGATCCGTGTTCTGAAACCCTTCCCATTCCTGGTGCGGGCGCTGATCCGGAAAACACATGGTGAAAGGTTTTGAAGAAAGTGTGGAAGTGTGGTAGTTATTGCTCTTCCACACTATCATACTGCCACACTAAAATAAGATGATTAGTAATATCCCAATTATTTAATAATTTGTTGAATGAAATTACTTTTACTCCTTTGTTTCAGCTCATGTTTTTTATTTTCTTTCTCCCAAGATAAAAATCAATTCTATGCCCTCGATAAGAATATGAATCAAACGGTGCTGGATTCTTCTAAATATATTTTGTGGATACATGAAAAGGAAGACAGTAACTGGCAATGGGATTATTATAACACCTGGGGATCACTGGTGAAATCAACTTCTTTTGCCGACCATGACGGCAAAATTCTTAATGGGAGATTTTGCTTATATAACACATACGGTAACCTGGACTCAGTTGGTGTATTTGATCGCGGTAAGAAAAACGGCAGTTTTTACAAATACAGAACTTATACAAAGGACAGTTTTGCAATCATTCACCAATATGATTTTGTGGAAGACAGCCTGGTGAAATCGATCAATATACAGAACAATACAGAAAAAGATAAGGATACTGCCAATTCAAAAGAATCCGATTACCCCGGCGGAATCAATGCATGGAATGCTTATCTGGGTCATCATTTGTCCTATCCTGACCGTGCTGTTTCAAAAGAAATTCAGGGGCAGGTTAAGATTTATTTTGAAGTTGATGCAGATGGGAATGTAAAGGATTCATATATTCTAAAATCAATAGAATATTCCCTCGATCAGGAATCACTCAAGGTGATTAATGAATCCGGTAAATGGGATCCGGGGATAAAGGATGGCATTAAGGTTACAACATATAAAGTGATGCCTGTAAATTTTAAATTAGAAGTTCAGTAGTATTAAACTTTCTGTTCTTCCCGATGTTATTAAACTATGCCTTCTATCTCCAAGAAAACAGTTGTCCTCGGCGCATCAGCAAATCCCGCACGTTATAGTTTTCTCGCCATCAACAGGTTGAGGGAACACAATCATCCTGTTATTGCGATTGGAAAAAGACCAGCGCAAGTTGCAGATGTTACTGTTCAGGTGAATACCACCCCGAATGCAGATCTTGATACCGTTTCGATTTATCTGAATAAGGATAATCAGAAAAATTATTACGATTATATTCTTTCACAACATCCACGTCGGGTTATTTTCAATCCCGGCGCCGAAAATCCCGAGTTTGAAATGATACTTGCTGATAAAGGGATTAAGGTGATGGAGGCATGCACTTTGGTTTTATTGGCAACAGGGCAATATTAGAAAGTATGGGAGTATGGGAGTATGGGAGTATGGGAATGAATTAAAAACTTTTTACTAAATCCAATTATGATTAGAATAGAATATGAATTATGAGTTATGAATTCCCATACTCCCATACTCCCATACTCCCATACTTTCTTTGCTTCCTTTCCCAAATTGGGATGATTTTTACTGCAATTAAAGCTCTGCGAATACGTTTTTAATAAGGCGATATTCCGAATATTGCCCCCGAATCCGATGAACACCCTGAAAACAATCTTAAGCGGGCTTTGCTTATTATGCAGTCTCCAGCTTTCAGCACAAGAAAAACCCGCCCCGGCTGAACTTCCTTATTCAAATAAAATTGAAGTGAGTGATCAGGCTTTGGAATCCCTGTTCCAGGCACCTGAAAATATTTCTGTGGAACTGGCCCCCGGCTTTCATATTAAAGGAAAAATTGAAAACAAATCAGATCATGGAAATTCTGTGATTTCTCTGCTGATCAAACTAAATAATGCCGAAGGCAGCATGCTTAGCATTGCACGATACAGGGATCCAAAGGGTGGTATTTATTATACCGGTCGTCTGTTAAAATTGCATGATCCGGATGGAATGATGCTGATTGAAAAAGACAAGCGGTATTTTTTCATAGAAACTCAACAAAGATTTCTGGTATCAGAATGAAAAAATATTCCATCCATATCATTGTTTGCATATTCATGCTTATACATTTAAATGTATTCGCACAAACGCCCTTGCTTAATAGTTATTCACCTGCTGCAGCGACAGTTTATCTTGATTTTGACGGAGCCGAAGTGAATGGTACTATCTGGAATGAACAGGGCAGGATACTTGCTGCTCCATCCGGATTAAGCGCTGCCTCCGTTATTTGGATCCATAAATTGATATCGGACCATTTCAAATTGTTCAATCTTAATATTACTACAGATCCTGCAGTGTATGAAAGAGCTCCTGTACACCAGCGAATACGAATCATCATCACACCGGACGGTAGCTGGTACGGACAAGTATCAGGTGTTTCGGCAATCGGATCATTTGTTTGGGGAGATGATACGCCTGCCTGGGTTTTTATGAATGCAATGGGAAATAATCCTTTATATATAGCAGCAGCAGCAACACACCAGATAGGACATACATTAGGTCTCCAACACCAAAGCCTGTATGACGCCTATGGAGTCATGATTACTGAGCTCAGTGGTGGTGAAAACAATATTCTATCAAGTGAAGCACCCCTGATGGGCATTCCGTTTTATAAACAGGCTGATTGGAAAGACGGGCATCCATCAACAGGAGCCCAAAAATTACAAAGCGATACAGCTATGATAGCTGGAGCACCTAACTATATAGGATACCGGAAAACCGGGGAAGAGACTGCATTATCTGGCAATGCTGTAAAGATAGAAAAACAGGAACCCGGATCCCTGGAACTGAATAGTTCAGGTAATTACAGTTACCGGCTTTTTGATATCAGTGGTCGATTACTCATGCAGGGAAATCTGAAAACAGGATTTAATGAAATCCGCACAAGCACTGTAAATACAGGAGTTTTAGTTCTGCAGTGGTCAGGTGAATATGTTTCCGGAGCACAAAAGATAATCAACTAGTAACATATATTTTTTTTGCTGACATGTTTTTTCGGTACATTCGAAAAACCTATTATCATATGCTTTTGCAATTTTCTGTTTACCCAGTTCGAGCATAGCTTCTGAGATATCGATTCCAGTAATCTGGTCGGGTTGTAGAATCTTCTGCATTAATATCGGCATATCTGCAGTTCCGGTCGCAACATCCAGGATCGTCCCCGGTTTTAACTGACTAAGTTCGCGGATTGCTTTTTTACGCCAGTTCCTGTCAATACCTGCACTAAGAAAACGGTTCAGGAAATCATATCGAAATGCGATTTTATCGAACATTTCTGCAACCTGTTGTTTTTTAGGCGTATCCGAATTTTTAAAAGGAACGATGGTATCGTGATGATATTCCGGCATGGGATGCAAAATTAGTTGGTTCGTCGCAGGAAATAGATATTTTCATTCGTCCTAACCTTTAAGATGGAATCATATCTTGCATTATGGAGATCCGCACGGCAAAGTATGTTATCAGCAGTCCTTCTTATAAAGATTGCCCGGAAACCGACCTTCCGGAATATGCATTTATTGGAAGAAGTAATGTGGGCAAATCTTCACTTATCAATATGCTCACCGATATTGATAAACTGGCGAAAACTTCGGCAGCACCGGGTAAAACACAACTCATCAATCATTTTACCATCGAAAGCATTGATGAGAAAAGAGTCGCGTCCAAATGGTGGCTGGTAGATTTGCCAGGATACGGATTTGCCAAAGTTTCTTTATCACAGAGAAAGAAGTGGGAAACAATGATCGAAGAATTTCTAAAAAAAAGAGAAACCCTGGCCCATGTATTTCTACTGATCGACAGTCGTCATGAACCACAAAAACTGGATCTTGATTTTGCAGACAGGCTGGGGAAATGGGAGATTCCTTTTACATTGATATTTACAAAGTCAGATAAAGAAAATCAGAGAACGGTATCTGCAAATGTGAAATCTTTTCTTAAAAAAATGAGTGAGCACTGGCAATTCCTTCCCCGACACTTTGTAACGAGCGCTGAAAAAAAAACAGGCAGGGCTGACATACTCCAACTGATCGGAGAAATGAATGAGGACTGGAAGAATGCTTAAAGCCTAAAGCTAAACGCGTAACGCATTTAAGTTTTAGCCTTCAGCATTCAGAATTAAGCCTTACGCTTTGTGCTTTACGCCTTATGCTTAATTCACCACTTTGTTTGCGCAGCTGCTGCTGGCAAAGGCTTCGGGTTTGGCTTTAAATGCAAAGCCCATACCCAGAATATAACCCATGGCTTCTTTCAATGCATCGTTACTCTTGAAATGCGGGTTGGTATTAATGTCTGCATGAACTTCCATATCCACATTGTATTGGGTAAACAAGGGACAAAGTTCATACGCGATTTCAATGCTTTTCGCTACTTCCACCAGCATACGTTCTTTAATGCTGTAACGGGTCTTTGTTTTTTCATTATGAATGAACATGAATCCACCGTGTCCTTCACGTAAAAAAACAATGACTGTAGCAAATTCGGTTTCCGCTCCCTTTACCTG
>JABDDT010000019.1 GCA_013287475.1 Bacteroidota bacterium | reverse complement strand
GAAGTAAGTTTCCTTTTCTAAATATATTTCCGCAAAGAGAACTCGCTTTAATTATATATACAAAGGCCCCTGAATCCTGTTTTTGACCCTGGAAAGTTCCATCCCAGCAATCTGAGGGGTTTTTTGTTTCAAAGACCCTTTGACCCCAGCGGTTATAAATTGAAAATTCCTGGAGGGTAACACTGCCCCAGTTTCGGATTCCAAAACAATCATTTAATCCATCGTTGTTGGGAGTAAATGCATTCGGCACTGAAAAAGCATTTGCACCCGTTTCAGTAACGTATACTGTAACTGAATCAAATGCATAACAACCGTTGGCAGCAGTTCCTTTAACAATGAACCGTGTTGTGGACGATAAGCTGGCAATGGGCGCTGAACTTAAAGAGTCATCCAGGTTCGTACCGGGAAGCCAGATATAGGAATCCGCTCCGGTGGCGTTTAAATGAGAAATCAGGTTTGAACAATTAATATCGTTCGATTTTGATGCAATAATAACCGGTGCATCGTTGACAGTTACCTGAACATTGAAACTGGAATCATATTGAACACATACAGGATCTGAAATGGTAAGATTATACAAGATAGTCTGATCAGGCGTCGCAACAGGAGCCGACGCATTCGGATTGCTCAGAAAACTTGCCGGAGTCCAGATATAAATATTTTTGGGATCATTTCCGCTATTCAATACGACCGACTGGCCTTTACAAACGGATTGATCCGAAGGTGCCTGAAAAACAGGAGCTGGCTCAATACTTACCATTACTGAATCCAGCACACTACAGTTATTTAAATCTTTCCCGGCAACAAAAAAACGGGTAGACTGGGATATCTGTGCTACTGGATTGGGGATATTCGGATTATTCAGATAAGCGGCCGGCGACCAGGCATACGACTGACCTCCGGATACATTTAATTGGGCAGTTCCGTTTTTGCAAATAATGGTATCGGGTGTAATTGATAAATTAGCAGGGGTAAAAACTGTTATAGTCGCTGCCTCAGAAGATATCACCGTGCTGCAATTGGTGGCATCAGTAATTTCCTGCAACGGGTACTTTGTTGTGATTAACGGGTTTGAAGGCACGGGGAAAGCGACTCCATCTTGGACATTCAGCTGAATATAGTTATTTGACTGATCACTATAAAAAATTGTGAAAGGTGGATTCAAAGGTGTGGATGTAGGATGAAAAGTGAGTAAACCTGTTTGACCCGGACATATACTATTGCCTGAAAATGTTCCCGTAATTTGAGGGCAGCAGTCATCATCCGCAATAAAAGTACAAACAGGATTAGTTTGCATTATGGCTGCAGATCCCCCCAGAGTTCCATTCCATACAGGATTTCCCTGTTTGTTCAAAAGATCATCAAATGTATAATATGCAAGCAGTCCTGGTTGCGTTGGAGGAGAAGGTAAGGAAGTATTCATATAGGCCTGAATCTGTGCCTGTGTCCTTGCGACATTCCATATTCTTACCTCATTAATATACCCAATCAAATTTGTATTGTATAGTTCAGCATTATATAATCCTATTTGCGTAGGAAAATCATTTTGAAAAAGATTTCCCGCAACGGGCGTTTGTGCCAGAAGAAATCCATTTCTATAAAATTTTAGGGTTACTCCATCATATACTAATGCAACATGATAAACCTTATTTAAATTAATTTCACATGGTGCCTGGGCAATATGATAGACTCCATCAATTGTTGTGATTTCAGCATCATTGGGACGTAACAGATAGTTGGCGTTTACAGGATCTTTATGTTTTGAAACAAGATCTCCTGCGAAAAGAGGTCCTCCCGTATAGGGAGCTGTTCGGTTAAAAACCGCTTCAACTGTAATTTGATTTCCGGGTACATCTAAATCACCTACTTGTACAAAAGATGGAAATGATGGCAGACCTAGCCAATTATCGCAGGTTAATTGAGTCGCATGACTGCTTAAAATCCTGCTTTTAGATGAATCGTGCTGTCCGTAAGATGATAGTAACCAAAAATTTGAAATAAAGAATATAAAGTATCTCAAGAACATTGGTACAAACCTAATGAAAGATCTACTGCTGTCAAACCTTATCCCTTTATGAAGCTTATCAAAAAATCCAGAACAACAACTTCCTGCCAATAAGTACTCATATTTTACAAACCTGAGGTGTTACCCTTCAAATTTTTGGGCATAGAAGTGTGCCATTTCATATTTAAGTACTGTTTTCATTACACAGATTTATTTATTCACTTTTTTTTAGACTTAATGTACCAGTAACTGTGCCTCCAGGGTTTTGCCAATTTCCGGTTATCGTACCTGCTGCAGCGGTATATGTACCCGTACCGATTTCGACGGCGCCAGTCTGACTTAAATTCAAAGTAGTATCCGAATAATTGAAGGTAGTTCCGTTTACCACATATGAGCCTTGCCCATAATAAGTATTACCATCTGCTCCTGTTCCTTTATGGAGAAGCGTTCCATCAGGCCTGAGATCGAAGCTATAATAATATGTTGTGGAAGAGCCTGTAACCTGATATGTTCCAACCCAAAACCCCACAACCGTGGGAGTTTCAGTTGACTTAGAGCATGATGTCGAAGTAAACCAAATCGAAGTACTAATTGCAATTAATAAGATAGAAATTCTCATGACAGTAAAGGGTTAAATTTAAAAATATTGAATCTGAAATCAAGATAATCATATTTGTCTGACTATTATAAATTCTTCCATTATTCTTTAATCCACTAAGGGTAAACCCTTAGTAGAAAACCCCATTACAAATTCTTGTGCTAATTTTATAATTATGCAGAAAAAGAACTCAATAGTTGCATTGGTAAAGGCAGGAATAAGAAGAGGTAAATTGCTGTTTAAAAATAATCCGGATAAATTGCTAAAAAAAGTTAAAGGCGTAATACATGTTGGGGCAAATACCGGACAGGAAAGAGAATTGTATGAACAGTATGGATTGTTGGTGGTCTGGATTGAACCTATTCCGGAAATTTTCGAAAAATTACAGTTGAATCTTGTGGGAATTAATGGACAAATGGCTCTAAAAGGTCTTGTTACAGATCAAGACGATATGGAATATCATTTCCACCTTGCCAACAACGATGGAGCTTCTTCGTCAATATTGGATTTGAATCTCCATCAGGATATATGGCCAGAAGTAGGTTATGAAAGAACTATTAATCTGTACAGCAGGAAACTTTCGTCATTATTGAATGACAATAATATAACCGTCTCTAATTATGATATGCTGGTTATAGATACTCAGGGTTCAGAATTATTAGTTCTGAAGGGAGCAGAACCGATCCTGAATAATTTCACTTATATACAAACTGAAGTTCCTGACTTTGAAGCTTATAAAGGTTGCTGTCAGCTCAAAGATCTTCAATCATTTCTTGGAGCGCGTGGATATAAGGAAATTTCCCGCAACAAATTTGCAACTCGTCCTGGAGGGGGAAATTATTATGATATCATTTATAAAAGCGACTTAATTACCAGGGGCAAAAATTAATCCCTAAAAGCAAAAATGTTTAAAATGATATCGTAATCACCTATTTTAACTCTATCCCAAAAAGGTTTTCCATAAACAGGGCTTCCTTCTTTTATGTAGTATTTAAATTTATTTCGAACCAGAATATCCAAAATCTCATTCAGTTTATAGATTTCTGAATAAGTTCCATGATACTCTACAAAGAGATTTTTGACTTTTAATAAATTATCGGAACAATCTTTTAATACGGCATGTTCAGCACCTTCGATATCTATCTTTAAAAAATCTATCTCCTCGTTCAATAAATCCTTTAATCTGACACATTTGACCTCTTTTTTATTATCATTTTCATTTGTACCTGCTTCAATTCTGCTGGCCATGTTACCTTTAGAATTAAAAGAGATGGACTCGTTGTTTATCCAAATGGCAGCATTTATAACTTTTGTGTCAGAAAAATTCCAGGCTTCAAGATTTGATTTAATAATACTAAAGTTTTTTTCATCCGGCTCAAATCCTGTTACAACAGCATCTGGATAGTTATCTTTAAAATAAAGTATACTTGTTCCAATATAAGATCCGCAATCAATAATTTTTGGCCGATCTGAATTTGTCCGGAATTTATAGAACTCATTTATAAAAAGCTCATTTATTGATATAAGAAATACAGGGGCATCCCTAAATCCTATTTTATATTTGTTTTTATAAATGTGATACTTTAATTTCTGATTCGTCTGATGCTTTAATATTTTCTCTTTAGTCCATCCAATATTAAAGACACCATATGGATGATAAAATAGCTTTTTAACTCTTTTATTAATTCCTTTTCCCAGATTGGCCAATAATTGAGGCATAATGCTTAGTTGATTCAGGATGCAAAATAGTCTACTTTCGAAAATTTATTATAATCATATTTTCGAGAGTACTTTCGGAAATCTAAATTAAAAGCCAGCAGAATAATTATTCGGCTCTTTAATTAGTAAGAAAACTAAATTTGCTTACAATTAAAATTGAATATCATTTTTTCAATGAGTTGTTATGGATGTGATTATTATCTTTAATGGTTTGGGTAATCAAATGTCTCAATATGCATTTTATTTAAATAAAAAAAATATTTCTAAATCAACAAGGTTTTTATTTTCTAAAAAATCAAAGAACATTCATAACGGATATGAACTTGACAGGGTATTTGGAATCAAATATCATGATTCCCTGATTAACAAATTTCTATATCTAACTTTTAGAATTGCAGGTTATAAAAAATATGCTTTTATTTCAAAACCTGCCATTCGATTTTTAAATTTTCTTGGGATAAAAATCATAAACGAAAATGATGATTACGATTTCAAGTCTGAATATTTAAGACCTTCAAAAGGCATAAAATTTTATGTTGGTGGATGGCACTCAGAGAAATATTTTATGGCTATAAAAGGTACTATTCTGAGAACGTTTCAATTTAATCCTGAAAATATAGGAATAAAGAATCTGCAGGTTTTGGAACAAATTAAAGTAACCAAAAGTATATCTGTGCATGTAAGGAGGGGGGATTTTATCGATTCCAACAATCTTAACAAGCTCGGAAATGTCTGTACGCTTGAATACTTTCTAAAAGCTATTGAAAAAATGAGATCGCTGGTTGATAGCCCGCATTTCTTTTTTTTTACAAATGATTATTCCTGGGTTCAAACTAATTTCAATGGACCTGATTTTTCATTGATTAACATAAATACAAAGAGTGAAAGTTGGAAAGATATGTTTCTAATATCCAATTGTTCACATCATATTAATTCTAATGGTTCATTTAGCTGGTGGTCTTCATGGCTAAATAATAATAGTCATCCGTATGTTATTGTGCCCAAAAATTTTATAGCTAATAAGTACTTTAAGGACATATACCCCGAAAATTGGATCCTGTTATCGGATTATTAGCTTTAACTATCTTTTTAGTTCCTTATTAAAGATAAGTTACTTCAGATTTTTGCAGAAGCCTTAAGCCTTAGGCCTTAAGCTTTAGGCTTTTCCTGCCATTTTTACATTCTTTTCTCCATGGCATAATGATTGTCATTCAGTTGTAAACCATTAAATACTCAACTTAAATAAATCAATATTATGGGAAAAATAATCGGAATCGATCTGGGTACCACCAACAGCTGTGTGGCTGTAATGGAAGGTAATGAACCCGTTGTGATCGCAAACGATGAAGGTCGCCGTACGACGCCTTCTGTGGTCGCTTTTCTGAAAAATGGAGAGCGAAAAGTAGGTGATCCGGCTAAACGCCAGGCGATTACCAACCCTGTTAATACCATCTCCTCCGTTAAGAGGTTTATGGGACGCAGGTACGATGAAGTAACCAATGAAATCAGTCACTGGAGCTATAAAGTGGTAAAAGGTGACAACAATACTTGCCGTATTGACATAGACGGTCGCCAGTATACCCCCCAGGAAATAAGTGCCATGATTCTTCAGAAAATGAAGAAAACGGCAGAAGACTATCTGGGACAGGAAGTTACAGAAGCTGTTATTACTGTTCCGGCCTATTTCAATGATGCACAGCGCCAGGCCACCAAGGAAGCGGGTGAAATAGCAGGTTTGAATGTTCGCAGGATTGTGAATGAGCCAACCGCAGCTGCGCTGGCTTATGGGCTTGACAAAGCAGGAAAGGATGAAAAAATCGCTGTATTTGACCTGGGAGGAGGGACATTCGATATATCCGTACTTGAGCTGGGGGACGGTGTTTTTGAAGTAAAATCTACTAATGGAGATACCCACCTCGGAGGTGACGATTTTGATAAAATTGTCATTGACTGGCTGGCAGGTGAATTCAAAAAGGATGAAAACATAGATCTGCGCAAGGATCCAATGGCACTGCAGCGATTGAAAGAAGCAGCTGAAAAGGCTAAAATTGAACTGTCTTCAGCCACTGAAACAGAAATCAACCTGCCTTATGTAACTGCTGTTGACGGTGTACCTAAACACCTTGTAATAAAACTTACACGGGCAAAATTTGAACAGTTATCGGATCCGTTGTTTGAAAGATGTCTTAAGCCCTGCGAACAGGCCCTTAAGGATGCGGGATTAAATGCTTCCCAGATTGATGAAGTAATTCTGGTAGGAGGCAGTACACGTATTCCAAAAGTGCAGGAAATAGTAGAAAAATTCTTTGGAAAAAAACCAAATAAAAGCGTTAATCCGGATGAAGTGGTTGCCATCGGAGCCGCTATCCAGGGCGCTGTGCTGACAGGTGAAGTGAAAGATGTTCTTTTGCTGGATGTTACTCCACTTAGCCTTGGTATTGAAACCATGGGTGGCGTAATGACAAAACTGATTGAAAGCAATACAACCATACCTACAAAGAAATCAGAAACCTTCTCGACCGCAAGCGATAATCAGCCTGGTGTGCAGATCCATGTACTCCAGGGTGAAAGGCCAATGGCTAATCAGAATAAGAGTCTCGGGATGTTTAACCTGGATGGAATTCCACCTGCACCACGAGGTGTACCACAGATTGAAGTGATTTTTGATATTGACGCAAATGGTATTCTTCACGTAGTAGCCAAGGACAAAGGAACCGGAAAAGAACAGAAAATACGTATCGAAGCGGGAAGCGGACTAAGTAAAGAAGAAGTTGAAAAAATGAAAGCAGAAGCCAAAGCCAACGAAGCAACAGATAAAGTTGCCCGTGAACGTGTAGATAAACTCAACCAGGCAGACAGTTTTGTTTTCCAGACAGAAAAACAACTCAAGGAATTGGGAGATAAATTACCGGCTGATAAAAAAGCACCCATAGAGACAGCACTGACCCATTTGAAAGAAGCACAGAAAGAGCAGGACCTTGCAAAAATTGATGCAGCCATTGCAGAAATCAATAATGCGTGGACAGCTGCATCTGAACATTTATATAAAGGTACCCAGGAAGGCGGATCACAATCTGCTGCCGGAGGACAACCTAACGGCAACGATCAGACGAGTGGCGATAAAAACGCTGAAAACGTTACGGATGCTGAGTTTGAAGAAGTTAAATGATGTTAACTAATGATATGGAGATAATGGCTGACGGATGCGTCAGCCATTATTATTTAAGCAGTTATGCATGAAAATCGGCTTTGGACATGATATAATTTTTTATAATAGAGGTTTGAAGACAAGTAATTCGATTGTATATTTGCATCTCAATTAAGAGCAATAAATAGACTTGCAAGCTCTAAAAGGTTCTACACTTCTTACTAACGATTCTTCAGTGTTACCCTGATCATTGCTCCGAGTAGTTTTTAATCTAAAAAAAAGGAATTTTTATGAAACAAGATGTAATGCCATCTATTATACAGATGGATAGTGAAATGCTGAAAAATCTGACAACCGAAGTAAAGGAAACGCTGGCTACAAACATACAAATGTCAGCTCCGAAAAAACGTTTTACACTGGTTAATCTCTGGAAAATACAAAATGCTAAAAGAAAGCCTACGCGTATAACCAGAAAATGGGCCATCTAATATAAAACTATTACTTTGGGCACATGGAAAGGTTCCCTTGTGAAGTCTGATTCTAACACTGTTATATTAAGCAGTGTTTTTTTATTTTAGGGAGCCGGCAGTCTACATGATATCAAGAGCCTTTGCGAAAAAAGTGCAGATAAACGGCAATGTAAGGATACAAACTCCTCCGATTACTCTATAAAGTACAAAAAAAGCAATCACAGAAACGAGAAAGAGAAACCAGTACAGGGCTCTCCCTTTTTTAACATTTTCCATCTGGTCAATTTGTTGCGCAAATATATTCTAATTCTAATTCCTTCCGCTATCGGACATTAATTTTATTACAAGTTCCTGTTTTGGTATTTTCGTTGCTCGCATGCCTGCATTTTAATACAATCTGGCCATTGAACTTCAACCCGAGATGAAATTACATTTTTACTTACGTTTCAGCACCAGACAAGGTCAGGATCTATACATCTGTGGAAATATTCCTGAATTAGGCTATCAGAATAAACTAATTACCCAGCCAGTCCTGATGAAATATAAAAACCAGGATTTTTGGGAGATAATATTGGAACTGGCCAGTCTTCCATCAGAACCTGTTCAGTATTATTATCAATTAAAAATGGAAGATGGCAGCATCGTTCATGAATGGGGAAATGACAGGGAAATAAAGATTTCTTCGAAGCATGATGATATGCAAATATTTGATATTTGGAATCACGCCGGAGAATATGAAAACGCTTTCTATACTGCACCATTTCAGGAAATTCTTCTGGCGTCCCAGTCAAAAAAATCAGGGAAAAAACCACCCAAGACTTACACTCATATATTTAAAATAAAAGCACCGCTTCTTCATGGAAATGAAGCTGTTTGTATATCAGGAAACGGTCCGGCGTTCGGGGACTGGTCAATGGCCGATCCGTTAATCCTGAGAAAAGAAGGAGTCTGGTGGACAATTGAACTCAATTTATCTGGTGTAACATCACCTGTTCAATATAAATATGGCGTGTACGATGTGAAACATGAATCATTGGTTCAGTTTGAAAATGGGCCTAACCGTACTTTATTGGGTGATGCACAGGATGACCGTCTGACTATTCTCCATGATGGATTTATTCGTCTCCCCAACAGTACCTGGAAAGGTGCAGGAGTGAGCATTCCAGTTTTTAGCCTGAGGTCGAAGAATTCTTTTGGAACAGGCGAATTTTCCGATTTAAGGCTGCTTGCAGACTGGGCACATAAAACCGGTCTCAAAATGATCCAGATTCTTCCCGTAAATGATACATCAGCAACAGGCACCTGGATTGATTCCTATCCCTATGCAGCTATCTCTGCTTTTGCACTGCATCCTTTATATCTGAATCTCGAAGAGATGGCAGGTAAAAAAAATGCGTCTATAATAAAGCCGCTTAAAAAAATACAAAAACAACTTAATTCATTGCCTGATCTGGATTATGAAACGGTAATGCAAATCAAGACAGATACTGCCAAAGAATTATTCGAAAAAGTGAAATCATCTTTATCAGAAGATGCCGGTTTTATTGAATTCTTCAACCATAATAAATCCTGGCTGGTTCCGTATGCTGCTTTTTGTTACCTGAAAGAAGCGAATGGATCAGTCGATTTTCACAAATGGAAAACCTACGGCAAATATTCAAAATTGGTGGTGGACCGGCTGACTTCTCCACAATCCAAACAATATGACCAGATTTCTTTTTATTATTTTGTTCAATATCATTTATATCGCCAGTTAAATAAATCCGTTCATTATGCCCATGATAACGGAATCATAATTAAAGGAGATATACCGATCGGTGTATATCGGCACAGTTGCGATGCCTGGGTATCACCCGAACTCTATCATTTGGATATGCAGGCCGGTGCACCGCCCGATCCATTTGCTGTAAAGGGTCAGAATTGGGGTTTCCCGACATATAACTGGGAACGAATGGCAAAAGATTCTTTTCAATGGTGGAAGAACCGGTTCTCACAAATGGCGATATATTTCGACGCTTTTCGCATTGACCATATTCTTGGATTTTTCCGGATATGGAGCATTCCCATTTCGCAAACCGAAGGAATTATGGGGCACTTCGAAAAGTCAATTCCTGTTCACCGAGTAGAATTTGATGAAAGAAATATTTATTTCGATTACGACAGGTATACCAAACCATTTATAAATGAAGCGGTACTCTGGGAATATTTCGGGCCTGATACAGAAATTGTAAAACCCCTTTATTTTGAAGAAACCAAACAAGGCAGGTTCATTATAAAAGAATTTGTAAACACTCAAAGAAAAGTAACGGAATATTTTGAAAACAAAACAGGGAATGAAATAGATATCAAAAGCAGGATCGCATTGATGAACCTGATATCCAACCTGATCCTCTTTGAAGTGGAAGGCTCTGAGGGAAAACAATTTCATTTCAGGTTTTCTATGGAAACAACGTCCTCTTTCCGATATCTCGACTGGCATTTACAAAACCAACTTCGTGATCTCTATATAAATTATTTTTTTCAGCGGCAGGATCTTTTCTGGAGGAAAGAAGCCATGAAAAAACTTCCTCTTTTGAAAAGATCAACCAATATGCTGGTTTGCGGTGAAGACCTGGGTATGGTTCCTGCGTGTGTGCCGGATGTAATGAAACAGACAGGTATATTGAGCCTGGAAATACAAAGGATGCCAAAAGATATTACACATGAATTTTTTAATCCGGCATCAGCCCCTTATTTATCCGTTGTTACCCCTTCAACGCATGATATGAGTACTATCCGCGGATGGTGGGAAGAAGACAGAACCAAAACCCAGAAATTTTTTAATGAAGAATTAGGTCAATGGGGTGAAGCGCCTTATTTCTGCGATGCATGGATAAATAAAGCCATCGTGCAGGAACACCTGCATTCGCCTGCCATGTGGAGCATTTTTCAAATGCAGGATTTATTGGGTATGGATGAAAATATCCGACGGGAAAATCCAAACGATGAAAGAATCAATATACCTGCCATTGCAAATTATTATTGGAGGTACAGAATACATATTTACCTGGAAGATCTTATCAAAGCAAAACCTTTTAATGAACAACTCAGGGAGATGGTCAAATCTTCCGGCAGATAATCCTTCGAATTGAAAATTAAATATATTTCGTATAACCTGCGCTTTAAATATCCATTCACGATATCCCGTGGAACAAAGACCCATCAGCCAACATTGATAGTTAGCCTGGAACAATTCGGGCTTACAGGGTACGGTGAAGCGCCGGCCATCACATACTATAATATTCCTGTTGAGAAAATGATTGCTGACCTGGAAATCAAACTTCCGGTCATTGAGAAATTCGCTTTCACTGAACCTACCCGTTTCTGGCATTTTTTGCACCACCTGATTCCGGATAATCCATTTCTGGTTTGTGCGCTCGATATTGCAGCGTGGGATCTCTTTGGAAAATTGCAGAAAAAGCCATTGTATGACTGCTGGAAACTCAACATCCTTGAAGGACCGTTAACCGATTATACAATCGGCATTGACACGATTGAAAAGATGGTTGAAAAAATGCAGGCTAAACCATGGCCTATTTATAAAATAAAATTGGGTACTCCGGAGGATGCCGCGATCATTCGCGCTTTGAGAAAACATACAGATGCTACACTGCGAGTAGACGCGAATTCAGGATGGACCCTCCAACAGGCGATTGATCTGATCCCCGCACTTAATGAATGTGGTGTTGAATTCATTGAACAACCACTTGAAAAATCCGATCTGAATGGCATGCGCGTTTTATATGATAAATCGCCTATTCCGTTAATAGCAGATGAATCATGTGTGGGTGAACAGGATGTAGAAAAATGTCATGGTCTTTTTCATGGAATAAATATAAAACTCACAAAATGCAGCGGGCTTACACCTGCATTGCGCATGATAGAAAACGCCAGGAAACTCGGAATGAAAGTGATGGCCGGCAGTATGAATGAAAGCACCATCGGTACCGCGGCGATCGGTCATTTATTACCTTTGCTGGATTATGTGGATATGGACGGGACTCTTTTACTGGATGAAGATATTGCTACCGGATTAGAAATTTTAAATGGCAAAGTGATTCTTTCAGGGAAACCCGGACTTGGAATCGTATATACAGGCCTTCCTCTAAAATCATAAAAATGATACAATGGCCGAAGAATTAATTTTGAAAAAAGGAACCAGAGAAGAACAGTACCTGGAAATTATCCCACAGATCGCCGCCCTGATAGATGGTGAGCCCGACCTGATAGCCAACCTCGCAAATATATGCGCTGCATTAAAACAACAATTTGACTGGCTGTGGACAGGATTTTATCTGGTAAAAGATAATGAACTGGTGCTGGGTCCTTTCCAGGGACCTATTGCCTGTACCCGGATTAAAAAGGGCAGGGGTGTTTGCGGTACGGCCTGGGAACAAATGGAAACTATTATAGTTCAGGACGTAAATAAATTTCCGGGACATATTACCTGCAGCAGTTTATCAAAATCTGAAATTGTACTTCCTATCATCCGTCAGAATGAAGTAGTTGCTGTACTCGACATTGACCATACGATGTATGCAGGCTTTGATAAAACAGATGAATTATTTCTCTCAGAAATTATCAGTCTGATACATTTTTAAAAAAAAATTAAACAAACGTTTAATTTTAATCCGTAAGCACTAATTTTGCATTCCGTTGCTTGCCTCCGCGATCGGGGAGTCCTTTCTGAAAACGGACTTCGTTTTTTTTACTAATTATGAAAAGAATTATTTTATTTTTTCCAGTATTGATCCTATTGGGTTCTGTAAGTGCGCAGACAAAGGATGATTCTGCTTCAAAAACTCTTGAGGGCTGTATCATGTATGCTCTGGAGCATCAGACCAATATCAGGCAGTCACTGATTGATGAACAAATCACCGAACATCAGATTAAAATTCAGCTGGCTGAATGGTATCCGCAAATTAATTTTTCAGGAAATTACCAGAATAATTTTCAAAGACCAATTACTATTTTCAATAATACTCCTTCCCCTATCGGGACCTATAACCAATCCTATGGTTATTTTGGTCTTGATCAGACAATCTTCAATCGTGATGTTGTCATAGCAAAACAATCATCCAGGGATGTGCGCCTTAGTGCCAGACAGAATACGATTAATAATAAGATCGCAGTAGTTTCTAATGTGAGCAAAGCATTTTATGATCTGTTATTATCGAAAGAGCAAATAGAATTACTTGATACAGATATCGTACTATTACAAAGAAGCCTGAAAGACACGTATAATCAATATAAAGGCGGACTGGTTGATAAAACCGATTATCAACGGGCAACGATCAGTTTAAATAATGCCAACGCATCGCGTAAAACTGCCGGCGAGGCTGTAAAAAGTAAAACAGCCGTCCTGAAATTGTATATGAGTTATCCGGTTGATTCAACACTGGATATTTTATATGACAGTGCAAGGATGAAACAGGAAGTCAATTCCTTTGATACACTTCAGCAATTGGATGTAAACAACCGCATCGAATTCCAGCAACTGGAAACCCAGAAACGTCTGGAAGAATATAATCTGAAATATTATAAAATGGGTTTCTTACCCACTGTTTCCGCTTTTGGAAATTATAACCTGAACTATTATAGTAACCAGTTTAAGAATTTATACCAGCAAAGTTATCCGAATTCATATGCAGGTTTATTGGTGACTGTTCCGATTTTTACGGGTACACAGCGATCGCAACAGGTAAAGGTAGCCAGGCTCCAGATAGAGAGGCTTGATTATAATTTTAATTCATTAAAAGATTCGATACGTACCCAATATATCCAGTCCCTTTCTTTCTATAAAGCCGATCTGAATAATTATTTTGAACAAAAAGAAAATCTGGAACTGGCGCGGCAGGTTTATAATATCATTCAGCTTCAATATCGCTCAGGGATAAAAACCTACCTGGATGTGGTCGTTTCAAATAATGATTTGTTTGCCGCACAGGTCAATTTCACAAATGCAATATTCCAGGTTCTAAGTGACAAAATCGATGTCGAGAGAGCGCTTGGGACGTTAAAATATTTATATTAACCAATCTGTTATGAAATATAAATTCTTTGTTTTTTTAATTATGGTGACAGGTCTGGACTCCTGTAGTAATACGGCAATTCCACCGCCGCCGCCGCCGGTAAATGTAAATACTTACACGGTAAAATCAGGATCAGCCAGATTCTATAATTCTTACCCTGCAACTATAACAGCGGTCAACCAGGTAGATGTGAGACCGCAGGTGGCAGGATATATAACCGGGATTTTTTTTACAGAAGGCCAGGAAGTAAAAAAAGGACAGAAACTTTACCAGATAGATCAACAGCAATATGAGGGTGCTTACGAGCAGGCAGTTGCACAGCTGCATGTCAGCGAGGCAAATCTCGCCAAATTGCAACAGGATGCTGACCGTTATGTAGAACTGGGTAAGCAGGATGCCATCGCACAGCAAACGGTCGATCACGCGTTGGCGGATCTCCAGGCAGCAAAAAAACAAGTAGATGCAGCCAAGGCAAATGTGTCCGCCATAGAAGTAAATCTGCGTTATTCTTCTATTTATGCACCGCTTTCCGGTACAATAGGTATTTCACAAGTAAAAGTTGGTGCTGCAGTTTCACCCGGAAACACCATTTTGAATACCATTTCATCTGACAATCCCATCGCGGCTGATGTAGCTTTGGATGAAACCATGATCCCTTTTATAGAAAGTGAAAATAAAAAAGACCTAAAGCAGAAATTCGATTCCACATTTACACTTATGCTGGCCGATCAGTCAAAATATCCTTATCCAGGTAAAATATATATTATAGACCGCGCGGTTGATCCGCAAACTGCGACAATCAAAGTGCGTTTATTATTTGATAACCCTGGGAATATATTAAAAGCCGGTATGTCGGCCAATCTTCGGATTTTAAACAACAGCAGCAACCAGTCTATTTTGATTCCGTACCGCGCTGCTGTTGAGCAGATGGCTGAATATTTCGTTTACATAGTGAATGATGATTCCGTAGCGCAACGAAAAGTTTTTCTTGGTCAGCGCATACGCGATATGGTTATTGTGAAATCAGGCCTTAAGGAAAATGAAATCATTGTAGTGGACGGTGTTCAGAAATTAAAAGATGGAACTAAGGTAAAAGTGGCTCCGCTGCATGTGTCGGGGACAGATTCATTGAATCATTCGTCAACAGATTCATCAAAGAGAAAATCATCCTAATCCGATAACAGTATGATTGCAGATACTTTTATTAAGAGACCGGTTACGGCCATTGTCGTTTCTATCGTTCTTGTTTTGGTCGGCCTGCTGGCAATGTCGAGTCTGCCGGTAAGTCAGTATCCGGATATTACGCCGCCAACGGTACAGATTACAAGTAATTTTATCGGGGCAGATGCGTTGACTGTGGAACAAACAGTAACTACCCCGATAGAGGCGCAGGTAAATGGTACACCGGGCATGGCCTATATGCAAAGTAACAGTACCAACAATGGCCAGAGCCTGATTACAGTCACTTATGAGGTTGGTGCGGATGTAAATAATGGGATGCTGGATGTTCAAAACCGCGTAGGAATTGCATCTCCTTCATTACCGGATGAATTGAAAAGGCTGGGGGTAATCACAAGGAAAAGAAATCCCAGTATCCTGATGCTGGTGGCTGTCTATGCACCGAAAAGTTCTCATGCAGTCACTTTCCTGGATAACTACACGAATATTTTTGTAAGGGATATTTTACTTCGTGTAAAAGGAGTGGGGGATGTGATTTCGCGCGCTGATGATTTCAGCATGCGCATCTGGCTGAAGCCGGATAAGCTCGCCCAGCTCGGACTGACTTCTGCAGATATAACAAATGCTCTTCAGGAACAAAATATCCAGATTTCTGCGGGCTCTGTCGGAGCGCCTCCGCAAAATTCTCTGCAGGCTTTTGAATATACGGTAGTGGCGAACAGCCGTCTTTCAACAGAAGATGAATTTGGAAATATTATCGTCCGGTCAAATCCGAAAGATGGTTCCATCGTTTATTTAAAGGACGTTGCCCGGACCCAGCTTGGAAAATTCAGTTATGCGAGCAATTCATTTGTTGATGGTAAAAGAGCGTCCTATCTACTCGTCTACCAGGCACCGGGCAGCAATGCACTCGCAACGGCCGAAGGTGTTTATGCAGCCATGAACGAGTTGAAAAAATCTTTCCCGACAGATATTGATTATGTCGTTCCTTTTGAATCCATCTCCGTTGTTCAGGTTTCCATTCGTGAAGTCGTTCAGACATTGCTCGAAGCACTCGGACTGGTGGTGCTCGTCGTATTTTTATTCCTTCAGAGCTGGCGCGCCACACTGATTCCCGTACTGGCGATCCCTGTCTCCATTATAGGTACGTTTATATTTTTTATACCTCTTGGTTTTACTATTAATACACTGACACTTTTTGGATTTGTGCTTGCTATCGGTATCGTCGTGGATGACGCTATCGTCGTAGTGGAAGCAGTGCAACATTATATTGATGTTGAAAAACTTTCTTCGCGCGAAGCAACAGAAAGGGCGATGCAAGATATATCCGGTCCTGTTGTCGCCATTGCTCTTATCCTGGCCGCCGTGTTTGTTCCTGTTGGATTTATTCCCGGCATCGTTGGCAGATTATACCAGCAATTCGCAATCACGATTGCCATATCAGTTTTGATCTCTGCCTTTATTGCCCTTTCACTTACACCGGCACTGTGCACACTCTTACTGAAGCCGATGCATATGGATGAATCATCCAGAGGGCTTAACAAATTCTTCTTCCGGTTTAACAACTGGTTCGCACGTGTTACAAATGGTTATACAAAGAGTGTCAATACATGGATCAGCCGATCACCTTACGTTATTATCCTGCTCGTCTGTATTTGTGCCGGTGTTTTCTTATTATTCCGCAGCAAGCCGAGTGGTTTCATTCCACAGGAAGATGAGGGCCGGCTATACGTTACATATGAATTGCCCGAAGCCTCTTCCACTGCAAGAAGTCTCGAAACACTGAATAAAATGATGAAGATCATTTCTGAAACGGAAGGTATCCATCATTTTGCAGCACTGGGTGGTTTGAATGCCATCACATTTGCCAGTAAATCAAACGGAGGGACCATTTTTACTTCTTTAAATCCCTGGGACGAGCGCAAGGATAAAGCGTTGCAGCTAAAAGGGATCATGGCCACCCTGCAGAAAAAATTTGCGGTCATTAAAGAGGCTAATATCCTTGTAATCGCACCCCCCGCCATACCAGGTCTTGGTCAAACCGGCGGATTTACTTTTGAACTTCAGGAAAAAGGAAGCACAGATGATGTAAAAGGATTTGAAAGGACCGTAAATAATTTTATTGCAGCTGTAAATAAAAGACCTGAGATTGCCCGGGCTTATACATTCTTCAATGCAAAAACACCCGGATATACATTAAATGTGGACAGGGACAAATGCAGAAAACTGGGCATTTCCATTGGAGATGTGTACAATACCATCCAGACTTATCTGGGCAGTACATATGTAAACGATCTTTCGTTGTATGGAAGAAATTTTCATGTGGTAGCGCAGGCAGATACAAATTACAGAGGCGATATCATTAACCTGAATAATTACTATGTAAAAAATTCAGCAGGAACCATGGTGCCCCTCAGTACGGTAATTTCATATAAGATTACTGAAAGTGCATCTCTATTATATCATTTCAATTTATTCAGATCTGCTGAAATAAATGGAGATGCCAAGGCAGGATTCAGTAGTGGTCAGGCTTTACAGGCTTTGAAAGAAGTTGCAGATCAAAATTTACCAGCCGGATATGGATATGAATTCGCGGGACTCAGCAGGGAGGAACTTAAAGCGGGTAGCAAGACCATTTTGATTTTCGCTTTGTCCATCGTATTTGTTTTTTTATTCCTCGCGGCACTTTATGAAAGCTGGCAGGTGCCGTTTTCTGTTCTACTTGCTGTACCTGTCGGAATGCTGGGAGCTATTCTGACTTTAACACTGATACCTTCACTGGTGAATAATGTATATGCGCAGATTGGTATGATCACCCTGATCGGGCTTTCAGCAAAAAATGCTATCCTGATTGTTGAATTTGCGAAAGAGCGTGTGGACAGGGGAATTCCGGTAGTGGAATCTACTCTTGCGGCTGTCAAGCTTCGTCTTCGACCTATTCTCATGACGTCAATGGCTTTTATCTTAGGTGTATTGCCACTGGCGCTTGCAACAGGCGCAGCCAGTGTGGCAAGATCTACTATTGGCTGGACAGTATTGGGTGGTATGCTGGCAGCAACATCCCTGGCCATTTTTATCGTGCCGGTATTGTTTGTAGTAATTACAAGACTTTCTTATGGTAAGGAAAAGTTAGCTTCACTGAAAGAACAGGTTCCCGGATTGACGGAATAGAAATTAAAAAGTAAAAAGTAAAAAGGAAAAAATTCAGATTGCATTAATCATGAATTCTTTCCTTTTTACTTTTGAATTTTTATTTTTTGATTTATCTCAAAGTTATAGGTTTCTGAATATTTCCAACTGTAATAGTGGCTGCATTATCGCATGTACCATTTCCAAAATCAATCGAACCATTAACAGACTGATTGTACACAAAATCAACTACACCCTGGCTGATATAACGACAGCTTACTGCTTTTATAAGTGGTGTGGCTGGAACAATTGTCCATACAAGACTTGATCCATCTGAGGTTGAGAATGAACTATTACCGGTAATTGAATAAACGTCATCAGAAATATCAAATGGTGTGTTTGAACCGGCAATCATTGTATATGTCCTGTTGTGGCTGTAGTGATAATTCGTTGTATTAGGATCAGTAATAATTCCATTCGTTACAGTAGTAGTGATACTGATAGCTGTCTGGGTAGAATTGTTTGTAATGGAATAGCTGCCCTGGAGCCCATATCCGTTTACAACATAATTAGTAAATGTTACGGAAGCAGTTGTACCAGGAAATAATAAAGGACCGCTAAATAAATATATGAGTTTACCCGAACGCAGAATTCCATCAGCACTTGTACATCCGGTACCAAAGTCCATCGTCATTGTTTTTGGATACTCCCCCGGAACCGTATCACTCAGTGTATATATTGCACAACTCAGATTAGCAGTATTCACCCCTTCGGTAGCCTCAGTAGAGAAAGTTGATGTTTTACCGGAATGCAAAGTTGAAGTACTCCAAACTGTACTATTATCGGCAAAACCAACAAATGCATTATTAAGAACATCATAATAACTATTGTCAGCTACTGTGGAAGAGTCTGATAAAGTTACAGCGTTGGTATTCGCTGTGTTCGAAGATGAAGAATCTTTTTTACAGGATGCCATGCATATAACTGCAAGAAGGGCTGTCAAATAGCCCGCTTTTTTGATAAATCGGAAATTCATAGAGTGGATTGTTTGGTTGATTCACTCTAACGCTGCCATTTCCAACTTATTTTATAACCCGGTTTAAATTGTCTTATAAAGAGCATAATTATCTGATTATCAAAATGATAACTCAAATAACTAAAGTAAAATGTGCTCCTTCCGTTGATTAGATTCTTTCCAGATTAGAGAAGAAAAAATTACTTTCCACCAGTGCATTTTCATCACTGTCACTGCCATGGATTGCATTTTCACCGAGCGAAGCCGCGAAAAGCTGGCGTATTGTGCCCTTATCTGCCTTGGCAGGATCAGTTGCACCTATGAGTTTCCTGAAATCTGCAACGGCATTTTCCTTTTCAAGGATGGCGGCGATAATTGGCCCGCGACTCATAAATTCGACCAGTTCGCCATAGAAAGGGCGTGCACTGTGTATGGCATAAAACTCACCGGCTTTTTCAACAGAAAGTTGTGTCATTTTAAGTGCGACCAGCCTGAATCCTGCCTTTAGAATAATATCCATAATGGCCCCGGCATGTCCATTGGCAAATGCATCAGGTTTGACCATAGTGAATGTGCGGTTGCTCATTTGTTTTTGTTTGGCGGGCAAAGGTAATACATTTTACAGGAGATTTGGGAATGGCGATTTAATTCTGCACCTTTGCAACCGTTTTACATGCAACCTATTACGGATATAATTCCATTATTGCCCGATCCAAGAACCATTATAATTGTAATGCATCAAAAGCCTGATGCAGATGCGATGGGTTCCTCTTTGGGCCTCTGCCATATTTTGAATGCACTGGGTCATGAGGTTACTGTTATTTCCCCTACCAACTGGGCTGAATGGTTAAATTGGATGCCAGGCGCCGATAGTGTTATTGACTATGAACTTAACATGGATATGTCGAACAAGATTCTTGATAAAGCTGACTGGATCTTTTGCCTTGACTTTAACGTTCTCCACCGGACGCGCAAAATGGCTGAACCCATAGTAAAAGCCCCCGGTAAACGTATCCTGATTGATCATCACCAGCAGCCTCAAAAAGAAGTTTTTGCATATGGGATCAGCGACATTTCAAAGAGTTCGGCCAGCGAAATGGTTTTTGATTTTATTGAATCAGCATCGTTAGGACATAAAATCAATCAGCATGTTGCCCAATGTTTATATGCAGGTGTGATGACTGATACCGGTTCCTTTCGTTACAGCTCTGCATCATCATCCGTTCATCGCATGGTAGCTGTTTTAAAGGATACCGGATTTGATCACACCAAAGTATACGAAAGCCTCTTTGATAATTTTCTGGAAAACCGGTTAAGATTCATAGGACATGCATTGTTGAACAGAATGGAAGTTTTTTATGAATACAACACAGCCCTGATCAGCATACCCTGGAAGGACCTGGTTAAATACCAGATCAGGACTGGCGATACAGAGGGCCTCGTTAATTATCCGCTCAGCATTCAGGGAATTAAATTTGCCGCACTCATCATTGACCGGGATGAAGAAATCAAATGCTCATTCAGAAGCAAGGGTGATTTTGACGTGAATCTTTTTGCAAGAAATTATTTTGAAGGTGGCGGACACCGGAATGCCGCCGGTGGCCGGAGTCACGAAACCCTTGAGCAGACAACACAGCGCTTCCGCGCTTCACTTATAGAAAACGCTTTACAATTACAATAAATCTGAAATGAAACAAATCAATTCTTTTCTTTTTGCCTTACTTGGAATTCTGTTACTGGTTTCCTGTGATAACAAAGGATTAAAAAAAACAAAATCCGGATTATTATATAAAATCATTTCAGATGAAAAAAATCCTGTTGTTAAAAATGGTCAGTTTATCAAACTCACTTTCAGCCAGAAAATCAGGGACACTGTTCTTTTTACATCTGATAGCAGCCTGCCAGCTTATGTAAGGATAGATAGTGTACCGTCGAATGCGTATAGCCCTGTTGAAATATTTAATTTGCTGAGAAAAGGGGATAGTGCCGTTATTATTCAACTGGCCGACAGCATCCAGAGAAAGTCGCAACAACCTTTGCCTCCGTTCATCCATAAAAAAGATAAAATAATTCTGACGCTTCGAGTTACAGATGTTTTTGACAATGAAACTGCAGTTCAAAAAGACAGGGAAGGACTGCTGGGTGAATTCCATAAAAGACAAATTAAACTTATGGAAAATTACCTGCTGCAACATAATATCCAGGCCACCAAAACAGGAGACGGTGTTTTTGTAGAAATTAAAAATCCGGGAAATGGACCGGCTGTTGATTCCGGCAAAATGGTATCCGTTATTTACACAGGGAAATTATTCCCTTCTGGAAAAGTATTTGAAACCAATGATAAAGAAGATGGTAAGCCTATTCAATTTGTAGTTGGACAAAGAAAAATTATTCAGGGATGGGACGAAGGGCTTCGACTTCTAAAGAAGGGCGGAACTGCTACCTTATATATTCCTGCTTTTCTTGCATATGATCAGCAACCATCAGGTCCAAGCAGAAAACCAAATGAAAATCTCATTTTTGATGTTAAGGTTACAGATGTCACAGATGCGCCGGCAGAATCAGCCAATCCAATGCGATCTATGATTCCTAACAACAGGCCAAATATTCGTCCTCAGCAACAACCACCTTCGCATAAATAATTTCTATCCGGGGACGTCCTTTGCGCTTGCATAGGACGTCCATAACCGGATCGTTTCAACTGCTTCTTTCACATCGTGCGCACGTAGTATTTGAGCACCTTGTTCTAAAGCGAGTGTGTGCATGACCGTTGTTCCGTTTAAGGATTCTTCCGGTTTTATATTCAGTGTTTTGTAAATGGTTGACTTTCTTGATAACCCAACCATTACAGGCAATCCAAGCATGCCAAGTACTTTAAGTTGCTTTAGAAGCAGAAAATTCTGCCCTATGGTTTTTGCAAAACCAAATCCCGGATCTATAATCAGATCTTTAATCCCAAGACGGATACATTCTTCTTTGCGATTAATGAAAAAATCCAGCAATTCCGCAGTAATATCATCATAATTGGTATATCGTTGCATATTCCCGGGATTACCACGCATATGCATACAGATATAGGGTGTTTGAAATGCTGCTGCAAGTTCCGCCATACCTTCATTTTTCCCCGCTCCGATATCATTTATAATGGAAGCACCGGTGTGCAAAGCTGCTACTGCCACCTTATAACGGTAACTGTCAACCGAAATAATTGCGTTGGGAAATCTTGATGAAAGAAGGCTGATGGCAGGGACTACACGTTCCAGCTCTTCATCCTGTGAAATCTCCAGGGCTCCGGGCCGGCTGCTTAATCCACCCAGATCAAGAATGGATGCACCTTCTTCCAGCATTTTTTCTGCATGCGTGATTAACATTTCTTCAGAACCTATCCGGCTGCCGGCATAAAATGAATCAGGTGTAATATTCAAAATGCCCATAACGATGGGTTTTCCCCAGCTGAGTAACTTACCCTTGCAATTCAGTGAATACATATTGAATCCGTAAATTTAGACCTTCATTATTAAATATTAGTTTTGGGCATGAAAGATACCCTCCGTCAGTACCAAAATGCTGTAAAGTCCTGCCGGGACATCTTCCTTAAAAAAACGGCCGACTATGGAACTTCCTGGCGCGTATTACGGATGATATCCATCCTGGACCAAATATTCATTAAAGCAAAGCGCATCCGTACCATTCAGGAAAAAGGCGCCCGAAGAGTAGGAGAAGACATTCGCGGAGAATTCCAGGCTATTGTTAATTATGGTATTATAGGATTGATACAGCTGGATTTGAATTCTGAAGAAATAGAAGAATTGGGAGCCGAAAGAACAGCAGTTCTTTATGATGAAAAAATTCAATTCGTAAAAAATATCATGGAAAATAAAAACCATGATTATGGAGAGGCCTGGAGAGAAATGAGCCAGGAGAGTTTTGCTGATTTAATTCTGATGAAACTACAGCGCATGCGGCAGATCATTGCCAATGATGGGAAAACCCTGATTAGTGAAGGTATTGATGCGAATCTGACTGATATTATAAATTATGCAATTTTTGCCCTGATTTTAATTGCTGAAGGACGGCAGACAGCATAAAGTTCACACTATGAAAAGAACATTTCTGAATACTGCCCGTCTACTGGTTGGAATTTTATTTATTTTCTCGGGACTTATCAAAGCCAATGATCCGCTGGGTTTGAGTTATAAAATGCAGGAGTTTTTTGAGGCCTGGAATTTATCAGGCTTTGATACATGGACGCTTGGGTTTTCAATCGTCATGATAGTATTTGAAATCCTTGCAGGTGTTGCGGTTATTCTTGGATGGAAGATGAGACTCTTTGCATGGTTATTAATTCTACTGATCATTTTTTTTAGTTTTTTAACAGGATACGCTGTTATCTCCGGAAAGATCCGTGAATGCGGTTGCTTTGGAAATTGCATTCCCTTACAGGCAATGGGATCTTTTTTGAAAGATCTGATACTGCTCCTGCTTATAGGAATTCTTTTTGCATACAGAAAAGAAATACAACCCATTGCTACTGCAGGTAATAGTCGCCTCATATTGATCATTACCCTGGTCTTTTCTTTCTCTATTCAATGGTATGCTCTGCGATATCTTCCACTGGTGGATTGTCTGCCTTTTAAAAAAGGAGCCAGTATTTTAGAAAAAATGAAACCGCCTCCTAATGCAATTCCTGACAGTACAGTCATAAATTTTGTTTATGAAAAGAATCATAAAACCATGGAATTTCCAGCGTCCCAATTGCCGGCCGACCTGGATAGCAGTTATGTTTTTATTAAACGGTATGATAAATTAGTACGAAAAGGAAATAATGAACCTGAGATTAAAGATTTTTCGCTCATCAGTGAATCGGGGAATGACAGCACATATCAAATACTTGGCAGGCCCGGCTATCTTGTAATGATTATCTCCAGAAGTTTTCCGCAGATCCATCCGCATTGGAATAAGTCTTTCGTTCTCTTATATACCCTTGCTAAATCGAAAAATATTCCCGTTATCCTGGTAACTTCCAATAAGGCTGAAGCAGGAGCATGGTTAAAATCTAATAACTTAAACATACCTCTTTTCGGATGTGATGCCACTGCGGTTAAAACGGCCGCGCGCGCAGATCCAACATTATATCTGTTAAAAAAAGGAACTATCCTTGATAAGTGGAGCTATGCAAATCTGGAATCTGCTATTCCATTTCTTTCTGAACTTCCCGGACAAAATACATATGGTAACCCATAACGATGATTAACCGGTTAATTTCCCGCGTGTTTTATGGCAGCATGGTAATGCTGGGTGTTGTGGTAATTGTATTTTTTTTATTCCAGGGTTTCGGTGATCCAGCCAGGTTAATTATGGGACAGCGTGCAGATGCCGGAACGCTAAATAATATCAGAAAAGATCTGAATCTGGACAAGCCAAAATGGAAGCAGTTTCTCTATTACTTAAATGATGTTTCACCGATAAGTATTTACACTGAGACTGAGATTAATGAAAAAAATATTTCCTGTCTGGAGCTCGGAGGAAAAACAAAACTGGTTTTAAAATTCCCGTATCTGCGCCGGTCATACCAGACAAGAAAACAGGTTTGGTCCATGCTTATGGATGCATTACCAGGCACTATAATTCTTGCATTTCTGGCTATGTTTATTGCTACAATTTCAGGCATTGCACTGGGAATTCTCGCCGCAGTTAAAAAAGATACCTGGATGGACTCAACGGCAATCTTTACAAGTGTTCTTGGTATATCAGCGCCTTCCTTTTTTATGAGCATAGTAATCGCTTATGTTTTTGGTTTTGTGCTCAATCAATATACCGGCCTGCAGATGACCGGAAGTCTGTTTGATACGGATCCCTTTAGCGGAAGGCAATGGCAACTGCGAAATGCGATTTTACCAGCCATCACACTGGGTATACGGCCGATGGCCATAATTGCGCAATTAACACGCGGTTCTATGCTGGATATTTTAAACCAGGATTATATCCGGACGGCCTATGCAAAAGGATTATCTCAGAAACAGGTGGTCTTGAAGCATGCTTTGCGTAATGCACTGAATCCCGTAATTACTGCTATAACGGGCTGGTTTGCCGAATTACTAGCGGGGGCTTTTTTTGTAGAGTATATTTTTGGCTGGAAGGGGATTGGTAAAATAACCGTTGAGGCGCTGGCCAAGCTGGACTTTCCGGTGGTAATGGGGTCGGTGCTGGTTACTTCTTTTTTCTTTATCAGTATAAATATTCTTGCGGACTGGCTTTACCGCGTTGTGGATCCGCGTTTAAGGCCGTAACGCATAACGCGTAACGCTTAACGCGTAACGCCTGAAAATTACTTGATGATCACTTCGCGTATCAGGTTTTCTCCAAGTGCTTCATTTACTCTTTCCCTGATTTTATCCTTTTTATAAAGCAATTCCTGTTTCAGTGGTGCTACAGTAGTCTGGATATAAAGAGTAGTTCCGTGTATTTCAATTTTATCAGTATATCGGGCTATTGTTTTGCCCATGATCTGTTCCCAAACTTCAGTGATCTGTAACGCCAGTATATTCCCTTGCAGTCTGCTTTGTTTCAGGAACTGACGCATTGCATCCGCCATTGAATATTCTCCCATATATCAAATATAAGCCTAAAGCTTAAAGCCCAAAGCCTAATACTTCTTTAAGCCGAAAGCGGAAAGCCCAAAGCCTAATACTTCTTTTTAGATCTCCGACTAAAGTTTTAGGCTTTAGGCTTTCGGCTTTAAAGTCCGATTAATGCATAATCAGTGGATAATTTATCAAGATGTTCGCGCATTCGGTTTTCATGGGTATCTGTAATAAATAGCTGACCATTACCAGGGGCGCAGACCCGTTCAAGAAGCTTATGCATTCGCTGAGCATCGAGTTTTTCAAAAACATCATCGAGCAGGATTATCGGGGCAAATCCTTTAGTTTTTTTTAATAATTCATATTCTGCAAGTTTCATGGCAAAAAGAAGACTCTTACGCTGTCCCTGAGATGCAATATTTTTAAAGGGCTGATTCGCTAGTCTGATATCTATATCATCACGGTGAATTCCCGAGTTTGTGCGCTGTAATATCAGGTCTTTTTCGCGTGAGTTGAAAAGGAGTTCTGCATATGGTCCTGAAAGTAAATCACTCTGATAAGTAAGTTGCAGAGCGTCATCTGAACCCGATATATATTTATATATACCTTCTATGGAAGGCAGGATCTCCTGGAAAAAAAGCTGCCGTTTCACAAAAATATAGGTACCCGGGCGCTGCAATTGTGCATCATAAACATCCAGCAGACTTCGTTCCGTAGAGATTCTTTCGGCGAGGGATCGAAGTAATTGGTTACGCTGCTGCAGCAGGCGGTTATATTCTATCAGATTTTGAAGGTATAACGGATCCATCTGGCATAAAAGGGCATCGGTATACCTTCGTCTTTCATCACTTCCTTCAGTAAGAATCCTGGCATCATCAGGAGTAATAATAACACAGGGGAGCTTTCCAATATGCAGGGAAAGACGCTGATAAATTTCATCATTCAGAAGAACTTCTTTTTTCCCCGTTTCACGGAGAATACAAATGACATTCTGGTCTGTTTCATCAGTTTCAAAATTCCCTTCGATCCTGAATCCTGACATTCCGTGATGGACATTCTGCAAATCAGATTTAAAAAAATAACTCCTCGTAAAGCTCAGGTAGTAAATCGCATCAAGCAGGTTCGTCTTACCTACACCATTATTTCCATAAATTCCAATGACCGGTTTATCAAATGAAAAACTTTTTTGAAGGTAATTCTTGTATTGGGTTAGTGTTATATTCCTGAGAGATAGCATCTGGTACGCGGATTATCCGCTGTAATTTAGTTATTACACGGTATCTATGGTATCAGATCTGAAAACATCGCCTTTTCCATGGAAAATATTAAGAGTTAAGCTGTTGGAAAGGTAAAAAACAGTTCCCAAAACTCATTGATTGAAGAAAAAATTCCCGTTTACCCCTTATCTTTGCACCGCTTAAGCCGATCCGGCGGGCATAAAACAAATTTACATAAGTGGCTACCAAGTTTTCAAAAGAAACCTACTTATACTGGTACGAACTCATGCAGCTTATCCGGCAGTTTGAACAAATGGCCGAAGAAAAGTATAAAATGGAAGGAAAGATCCGGGGATTTTTCCATGCATATATAGGGCAGGAAGCGATAGCCGCCGGATGCATGACAGCCAGCAGGCCTGATGATCCGTTTATTACGGGTTACCGGGACCATGGTCTTGCCTTATCCAAAGGAATCAGCGCGAATGCATGCATGGCGGAACTTTACGGCAAATCGACGGGAGCTGCTAAAGGGAAGGGTGGGAGCATGCATTTTTTCGGAGTGAATGTTAAATTTTTTGGAGGTCATGGTATTGTGGGTGCCCAGATCGGAACAGGTGCGGGACTTGCATTCGCAGAAAAATATAAAGGAACTGACAATGCGGTTCTTACATTTTTTTGGTGACGGCGCTGCGCGGCAGGGCATGTTGCATGAGGTATTCAACCTCGCTATGTTATGGAAACTTCCTGTAGTTTTTATATGTGAAAACAACAACTATGCGATGGGTACTTCAGTGGAAAGAACTTCCAACGTAGTAGACATCTATAAACTGGCGGACGCATACGAAATGCCAGGGGATTCAATTGATGGCATGAGTGCTGAAGCGGTGCATGAGGGGGTTTCGAGGGCTATTAAAAGGGCTAGAGAGGGGGGTGGTCCCACATTACTGGAAATAAAAACTTATCGTTATAAAGGACATTCTATCTCTGATCCGCAAAAATACAGAACCAAGGAAGAAGTGGAGGAATACAAACAAAGAGATCCTATTGCCCAGGTTACCGATACCATTCTGGCAAAAAAATATGCAACACAGGCTGATCTTGATGCTATAAATAAACGGGTGGCTGATACAGTAGCCGCATCCGTAAAATTTGCAGAAGAATCTCCAATCCCGAATGATGATGAAGTGTATAAGGATATTTACATCGATAAGAATTATCCATTTATTAAAGATTGAAAAAACAGTAGTCCTGTTTCATAATTCCCAGACATGAGTGATATTAAACATCGTGAGCATTTAGAACATGAAATTTCCCCGATTGACAAATGGAAACATTTTTCAGATACATATGGAAGAAAGGCTGGCATAGGCCTTGCGCTGGTTTTGATTTTGATTTTAGGTTATTTCGGTTACAAACAATACGTATTGGAACCAAAAGAAAAGCAGGCCTCAGAATCAATGTTCCGTGCAGAAGAATATTATCGTGCTGATTCCATCCGCCTTGCATTGAATGGCGATGCGGTAAATGCAGGATTTGCAAAGATAATCTCCAGGTATAAGGGTACTAAAGCTGCTGACCTGGCTTCTTTTTACGCGGGGAGTTGTTATCTTAAACTCGGTGACTTCAATAATGCAGTTAAATACTTAAAAGATTTTAAAACTTCTGCTGCTCAGGTACAGGCTAAAGCTTATGGTCTTTTAGGAGATGCTTATTCAGAATTGAATAAAAAAGAAGAAGCAGTTGAACAATATAAAAAAGCAGGAACTTATTTTGAGGAAGATGAAGTCATTTCTCCAGAATATCTTTTTCGTGCCGGTTATTTATATGAAAGTATGGGCAAGAACCAGGATGCCATAGCAATGTACGAGCTCATAAAATCCAAATATCCTTCATCTCCGAGAGGTTTTGACATAGACCGTTACCTGGCAAGGCTTGGAGTAGTTAAATAATTCTTCATGTCTTCATCCGGAAAATCAAAGACCGCAGCGCCCAAAATTAAAAAGGCATCTGTCGTTGTGGTCAGAACTGAATGGAATGCAGGGATCGTTGATGAATTATTTACCGGATGCAAAAAAATTCTTGAAGCGAATAAAATTGAATTCCTCGATTTACGTGTGCCGGGAGCATTTGAAATTCCTTTTGCCATAAAATATTACTGGGAAAAAACCGGCAGAAAAAAGCCATCAGCATTTATCGCCCTGGGTTGTGTAATTAAAGGAGATACCCCACATTTTGAATACGTTTGCAGGGCTGTAACTGACGGAATCGCTGCTTTAAACCTGCAGCTTCCCGTCCCCGTAATTTTTGGTATTTTAACAGTTGATAATGTGGATCAGGCCAGGGAAAGAGTGGGCGGATTACATGGTCATAAAGGACAGGAAGCTGCAGACGCGGCAATTAAAATGATTTCTTTTACGAGATCTGTTAATGATTGATTCATATTGAATATTCAGCTTTTCATACCTTGTTTTGTTGATCAGCTTTATCCGGATACCGCGTTCAATATGATCAGGGTGCTGGAAAAAGCTGGTTGTATAGTTCAGTATAATAAAGAACAAACCTGCTGTGGTCAACCTGCCTTCAATGCGGGTTTTCGTGAGGATGCGAAAGAAGTTTGTATAAAATTCCTGAGAGATTTTAACGGCACAGATTATATTGTTTCTCCCAGCGCTTCATGTACTGGTTTTGTAAAAAATTACTACAAGGAACTATTTATAGATTCTTCCTATAACAAAGAGGTAAAAATTGTTGGTAAAAGAATCTATGAATTCTCAGATTTTCTGGTAAATGTTCTGCATCATGAAGAATTTAATGCAAGCCTGCCTGGCAAAGCCACTTATCATGATTCCTGCGCTGCATTAAGAGAATGTAAAATAAAAACCGAGCCCAGAAAATTATTATCAAGGGTAAAGGGCCTTGAACTTATTGAGATGGAAGATGTGGAAACCTGCTGTGGGTTTGGAGGAAGTTTTGCTGTGAAATTCGAATCTATTTCCCTGGCTATGGCTGATCAGAAAGTAAACCATGCCTTAAATACAGGTGCTGAATATATTATATCAACTGATTTATCCTGTCTGATGCACCTGGATGGCTATATCCGGTTCAAAGGCCTTTCTCTTAAAACACTTCATATCGCAGATGTTCTTAGCAGCGGCTGGTAAAAAAGCCACCCACCATGCCACGAAGGCAGGCGGGTGGTGACCTTAAAACAACCTGTCGCAAAAGTTTAGCCGTTGTCCGGCTTTAAAATCAGTATACGCAAATCTTCAGGAAAGGGATGCCTTAAAGAAAGCTTAAAGCCCAAAGCTTAAAGCTAAAGGCAATATGCAAATTGGTTTAGCCACGAATATGTACTTAACAAATTCTCAATTTCACATTTTCGCATCTGTTTTAGGCCTTAGGCTTTAGGCTTTAAGCATATATTTGAAGTTATTAATTGGTTCAATATGTCTCACTGGCTCATAAAATCAGAACCGGAAGTTTACAGCTGGGATCAGCTTGTAAAGGATAAACAGACACGCTGGGATGGAATTCGAAATTATGCTGCCCGGCTTCATTTGAGATCCATGAAAAAGGGAGATGAGATATTCTTTTACCATAGTAATAAAGGAACTGAAATAGTTGGCATTGCAACAGTGATAAAAGAAGCATATCCCGACCCGACGAGCTCTGATCCGGCCTGGTTCGCGATTGATATTAAACCTCAAAAAAAATTAGTAAAGCCTGTAACTCTTGAACAAATCAAAAAAGAAAAAAAACTATCCTCAATGGCGCTGGTCAGGATCAGTCGTTTATCTGTTCAGCCTGTAACGGAAGAGGAATGGAGGATCATTATGAAAATGGGAGGTATGGAACCAGCATTATGAAAATCAAAAGAGTTTTTTTAATCTTCCTGCCTGGTTTTTTTTCAATCGTATTTTCCAGTGCGCAACCTAATCCTTCAATAGCCAGCCTCAATCATTATGTTACCGCTGTAAATGTGCATGCATTTGACTCCACTTACAACGACCTGCATTATCTTATAGGCGATAACCTGCATTATCTATATCCGATTTATCAATTACTGGGCAATGAAAAAAAATTCATTAATATATTTTCAGGTCCTGTTTATTATGATCTCCTGAGTCAGTCAGTTTCCTTTGTGGGAGATTATGAAGCGGTGCTGGAATACCAGGCTATGGCCGACACTACCCACATAACTGAAGTAGAAAACAGGCAGATTGGCAAAAACATGCAGTTGCTTAAAAATATTAAAAATGTCGACGCCAAAAGATTTATAAGTTTTATTGCCCCGAATTATTCTGTTATCATGCTGAATGAGGCTTATAATAAACCACTTCACAGGGCTTTTGCATACTCTCTACTGGATGAATTATATAAAAGAGGATTCAGGTATCTGGCTATGGAAATGTTAAATCCAATGCCTGATCAGGAACTCACCAAACTAACGTATAAAACCGGTCATTTTGCAACAGAACCGGTAGCAGGTGAAATGATACGCTTTGCTCTGGAACTTGGATATAAACTCGTGGCATACCAGGATCCGAAAGCTGATGATCATACACCGACCGAACGGGACTCAATCCAGGCTTTGCATTTGGCCCAGATTTTAAAACAGGACCCTGGAGCAAAAATATTTGTGTACGCCGGATATGGGAATATAGCAGAAAAAAGCACCACACCTGATTTTATACCCATGGGAATGGCGTTCAAAAAAATCACAGGTATTGATCCTTTAACTATTGATCAAACGGATATGTGTGAAGAAAGTAATTTTTCATTTGGAAAGGCTTTCTATAACGCTTACCTGGAAAAATTTCCTATCACTTCGCCTTCCATTCCACTGGAAAATGACGAACCAGTAAATGTAACCGGTACCAGCTTGTACGATCTGACCGTAATACATCCAAAAACTATATATAATTATTCAAGACCTACCTGGCTTGATTTAGGAAACCGGAGACAACCGGTTTATATTAAACCATCTGCTAATAAAGATGTTTTTCTTGTGCAGGCCTTTTACCAGATCGAATCTTTTGGAACCGTACCAGGGAAAGTAGTTCCTGCGGATCAGACTTATTTTATAACGGGTAAAGGTTATTTTACCCTTTACCTTCAACGCGGATTATATATTCTTTTATTTAAGGATTTAGACTATAAGACCATTTATACGCAACACCTCGAGGTTAAATAATTTCTTCATGAAAACGAATTCCTTCCAAAGAAAGTTCTTCGAGTACCGGTTCATAAATCTCGGGAATAATGGGAATATGCAATCCGCGTAATTCCATTTTATTTTCAAGAATCAGTTTTGCCGCAATTCCCAGCGGCAACCCTACAGTTTTTGCCATAGCTGTGCTCAGTGCATTTTCTCCCTTAACCAAAAGGCTGCTTTTAAGAAGATGATTTTGTCCGTTCATTTCATATTCAAATTCATGAAGCATTAGAATCATATCCTTATCCGTTTCTTTCATTCTCCATTTTTTTTCAATAATTGACTGGAGAATTTTTGCTGAAGTCCGTCCGCCTGTTGCTAATATATCATTATCAAAAAGACCGAGCTGATCATAGAAGTATTTATTCGAAGCATCAACATAAGGTAATAACGGTTTGCTCCAGGTTGAAATTGAATTGATGGTTGAAGAAACTGGTAATTCATCGTCAGTTAATCCTGCATTCACAAGATTATTCCAACCCCGGCAGAATTCGGGATGCCGCAGGGTTGTACGAATAAAACTATGGGTTGATTCCAAGCCGTAAACAGCCATATAAGCAAGCGAATCGCGGTTAGGATACCAGGCATATTTGCCAAGTGGCTTGATTTCAACCAGACCTGGATTTTTAAAAATATCCTTATACTCTACTTTTTTGATTGATCCCAACTCCTTAAATACAGCCCCGGAAGATCCTGCTTTCACAACATTGGCAGGATTCCAGCTTATTTTATAGTGCCAGGGATTGTCATCACTCTCCGGAGCTATCAGGCCACCTGTATGTGACCGGAAAACTGAAATCTTTCCACCTTTCCTCTTAATCCGGTGAATAATCTGCATCGCGCTCATATGATCTATTCCGGGATCGAGGCCCATCTCACATAGAAAAAAAAGTCTTTTATCTTCAATACTTTTAGACAGTTTTCTGATTTCGTCATCAACATATGACGCAGTAAGCAGGTTTTTTGAATTCGCTACACAATCGCGTGCAATTAATATATGTAAGGAAGGTGGGAGGAGAGAAATAACCAGGTCAGCTTTTTGTATTAATACATTTCTTTCAGAAGAATTTTCGACATTTGCCTGAACTGGACTTACTACTGGAGATTTTACCAGTTTTTTTTTCAGCGTTGCGGCATCCGCATCGGCAATGGTGAGATTCCATTGTTTCTGCGTACAAACTTTAGAAAGATAATCTATAAGGCAGGTGGCTGATTTTCCTGCTCCAAAAACCACAATGCTTTTCATATTCAATGATAGAACATTTCAGGCGAAAAGCCAGCCTAATGAAACCCTGATTTTTTGAAGAAGTTATTATTATTATTGATTCAACCTGATTTCACCCAGGTTGATTCGCTGGCCTTCCATAACCTGTATGTTTTTTTCTATGGGAAGACCATTTAATTCTTTAATTGCAAAGATCAGCTTCCAGTCACCGGGCTGTAGTTCCATTCCAAAATGCCCATTGTTACTGATAACTTTTACGGAATCGTTTCCACGTACAGCAATTACTGAAGGTGAAGCCACCGCAGGAAAAATTCTTCCCTCTACTGAACCATTATGAAGCATACGTTCTGCATGAATACCAATCACCACTGCTATGATGAGGCAAAGCTCTAAAACTCCTCTCTGCATCTAAATTCTGATTAAAGGGTTTGAATAATAATTATAGAATAAGAACCATAATTTTACCGGCAGTGGATTGCACAGGATGGGATATGCCATACTGAATTTCAACTTTTATGCCAATGACCCGTTATAAATTAATAATGAAATGAAAAGATTGTTAACCCTTTCCTAATGGGAAGTACTGAGATCGGACTTTCGGAAGTTTACTAAGTGAATGTGGGTAGTAATTTTAACACCTCTGGAGCTTTTCGGTGCTTTCATTGTAACTGTTTCTGTTGGTTCCAGGTCATTAAAGGACAGGCTTTCTGTTTTAAATATCTTACCATTACTCTGAATATAATCAATGTCAATTACAACCTCTTCCATCATTACAGGAGAATTATTTGTAACCGTAACAGGAAAGCTTGAAATGCCTCCGAAAACACCTGTAGAATAACGGCCAGTCACCAGATTTACGTAGTTTTCAGGATGTGCTTGTATTATCTGGTATATCATATCAGGCTTGCGGGCCTCGATTTGTTTTCCACTGTCATTTAACTTTAATGATGATTGTACTAATGTTTGATTTAGAATGGTATCCTTTTTAAAGACAACGTTTTTTGAATTCTTTTTCACCGTACTTCCTGCCGGTTTCTTTGAATAAGTTTCAGCCGGTTTAACCTGATCTGAATTAGTAGAACTACCATCAAGGGGTTTCTCGTGGCGGGAATTATTAATATTAATTTCCGAATTAATATTCTTCTTATTATTCAAAATTGACGGATTTTGAACAAATCTGTTTTGCGGATGATTTGCATCTGTTGAGAAAAATTTTCTACGGTCTGAAATAAAAAAGCCGGTTAGCAGACCCGCGCCAAATAAGAGAATTATTGTACTTATCCATAAGAACTTCGCGGAAAAATAGACAGCCGGAGTTGATTTTTTATTGTACTGATCCGAGAAGTCATATGCCGGTTCGTGTTTGAGAGGTGTAGAAGATTCCAGGTCAAATAAAACACGGTCCTGTTGTATTGTTGCCTGTTTTTTTTCGGATGGGAGATTCACATAAACAGATCTTTCCTTAATACCCTTTTGTGTATTGGTTTCCCATATGCTGACATTATTTGGATTTGATTTTTTACTATTTGAAGCACCGACTGCAGCACTTTCAGCATTCTGTTTTTTTATATAAGTATCCGTGAATTGCTCTGGAACAGGAGGGGCGAACGACTTTAGTTCATTGATTTCCCCGGGATATCGCCAGGCTGCACTTTTACCTACTACCCAGAAAAGGTCATACGGTTTTAGGCTCATTCCCTTAATTTCTTCTATGGTGAATGGACCAGATTCCTTGTTATTTCGAAGCAATAAATAGCTGCTCATGGTTTAGGCATATACAGGGCAGGGCGACAAATCCAGACCAGGTCAAAAGTATTAAATCTTTTGTAAAAGGAACGTTATATACCCCTTCTATTGCAGGCTTTTAATAGTAAATCGGAATGAATCTGAATCCTTTCAGCTTGCTCCATTCCAGTGCTGGAGCCGGAACTTTTGAAAACTTAGTCAGGTAAGCAGCAGCATTATAAAATGTTGAATTTGTCGGTATGCTGAAAAGGTTTGCATCTGGAGCAAAATAAAACTTTCTGTATCTCGGAAAGTAAGGAATAGGTTTTCCATCAATCATTGCCGGATTTGATCTTGCTCCGATCATTCCTTCAGCACCATATCCAAAACTCATATTCAGCCAATAAGGAAATCCTGAATTTGAAGGTAAAAAAGAAGCAATATTTACCGAAAGCCAGTAAGTCTGACCATTGTAATCTTTTATCATACGGGAAAGAAAATTATTACCCAGTTCTGCCGGATAATATTGAGCGTAAGGGGAGCCATGAAAAGACCATTTCAACGAAACCCTTTGTTGATTCCAGCCTTTTTGCTGGGCTGCAAAAAGGGCCGCTCCAAAAATATTGGCAAGCATATCACCATGGGAAAACCCCCATTTGGAAGAAAAGCCATCGAAAATTTCAATGATCGACATATATCCGACTGCTGTTAAACCGCCAATCCCAATAGACGCATCATTTTTTACACCGCACCATCGCATCAGATCATATTGAATTGCACCTATATTGTAAGCAGTGGTTGTATGGCCCATTTTATCCATCTGGAGCCATTCACCGTTATCGTTGAAAAAATGAAAGTGACTCCTCGGATGTTTTCTATACCAAAGAAAATATAGCCCCGCAGAAATTACCACTCCGGTAGCTACTTCACTGATCACAACGGTTTTTAACCTGTCAGGCTGGTAAACAGCACTTGGTGGAAGAAAGAGGCCCTGCGCAAAACCATTCATGGAGCTGACCATGAGGCAAAAAACAACCAGGGGTCGCGAATTGAGTTTTCCAGATTTTAAAGCCAAAGAAAAAAAATCAGCCAATCAGCAAAAATTTAATAAGGTCGTGAGGTAAATCTAAGATTTGGTTCATTCAAAAATCAATATCTTAGGTTCAAATTTAAAGTAAGTTTTATGGATGCGGTGATTCTGGCCAAAGTGAATAATTGGTTAACTGGAAATTATGATCAGGAAACAAAAGCCGAGATTATTCGCTTACAAAATGAAAATCCGGATGAATTGATCGATTCTTTCTATCAGAATCTTGAATTCGGAACAGGGGGGCTGCGTGGCATAATGGGTGTCGGAACCAATCGCATTAACAAGTATACTATTGGAATGGCCACCCAGGGCTATTCCAACTACCTGCTGAAGTCTTTTCCAAACATTATCGTGAAAGTAGCCATTGCACATGATAGCCGCAACAACAGCCGCTTTTATGCGGAAACTGTCGCCAAGGTTTTTGCGGCGAATGGTATTAAGGTATTTCTTTTCCAGTCACTCCGACCTACACCGGAACTTAGTTTTACTATCCGCTATTTAGGATGCCAGGGAGGTGTTGTATGTACTGCTTCCCATAATCCAAAAGAATATAACGGCTATAAGGCATACTGGAACGATGGAGGACAGCTTGTTCCTCCCCATGATCACCGTGTTATTGAAGAGGTTGAGAAAATCGGGTCGGTTAACGAAGTGAAATGGACAGGTGGCGAATCTCATATTACAATGGTGGGGAAAGAAATGGATGAGGCTTATATCAGCATGGTAAAAAATCTTTCAGTTTACCCTGAGATCATTGAACGGCAGCATAATCTTTGCATTGTTTATACGCCCATTCACGGTACCGGAATTAAGCTGGTTCCTGAGGTTTTACAAAGATTTGGATTCAGTAATGTTCATGTGGTAGATGATCAGGCTACTCCGGATGGCAATTTTCCTACAGTTGCTTATCCGAATCCGGAAGAAAAAGAAACCATGAGTCTTGGACTCAAAAAATCCAGGGAAATTGACGCAGATATTTTATTAGGAACCGATCCGGATGCAGATCGTGTGGGCATTGGTATCAAAAACGATAAGGGGGAGTGGATACTCATGAATGGAAATCAGACGGCTGTACTTGCCTTTAATTATATGATTGAAGCCAGAAAAGAAAAAGGCATTTCACAACCGAATGATATGGTTATAAAAACCATCGTTACAACAGATATGATTGATGAAATTGCCAGACAATCCCATATTCATTGTTATAATGTGTTAACCGGTTTCAAGTGGATTGCTGAACTGATAAAAGAGAAAGAGAAGACTGAAAATTATGTCATTGGCGGAGAAGAGAGTTATGGTTTGATGATTGGCGATAAACTACGCGATAAAGATGCCGTAAGCGCGGTCGCTATTCTTTGTGAGATGGCCGCTTACGAAAAAAATAAAGGAAAAACATTGTATGATAAACTAGTTGACCTGTATCTGCAGTTTGGTTTTTATAAAGAATCGCTGATCTCCATTACCAAAAAAGGAATGGACGGTCAAAAACAAATTGCAGATATGATGTCTTCTTACCGAAACCAACCGCCTGTAACTATTAATGGATCATCCGTTGTGCATTTACTGGATTATCAGATAAGCAGAGGGAAAAACCTGAAGACGGGAGAAAGCTGGAAAATAATGCTTCCTGTTAGTAATGTCCTGCAATTCATCCTGGAAGACGGGAGCAAGATTTCCGCACGTCCATCAGGAACTGAACCCAAGATAAAATTTTATTTCAGTGTAAATGAAAAATTAAACAGCCGCACTTCTCTGGAAATAGTCAACAATTTGCTGCAGGAACGTATTGATGCGATTATTGCAGATATGAAATTGAAATAAATCCTTCTTTACTTTTTGAAAATGAAAACTTCAATCATGCTGCTGACAGGTTTTCTGTTGGCTTTTTCCGTTAGTGCCCAGATTAAAATGCCCGGTATTTTTGGAGATCATATGGTTATTCAGCGCGGCAGGCCCGTACCGGTTTGGGGATGGTCTTCTCCAAATGAAAAGCTGGTTCTTACATTTAATCAGCAAAAAAAAGAAATCACTGCAGACCGGAATGGTAAATGGCGCGTGAATCTTGATCCTGAACCTGCAGGAGGGCCGTTTGAACTTAAAGTGCAAGACGGAAATAGTTTAATATTCCATGATGTTATGGTGGGAGAGGTCTGGGTTTGTTCGGGACAGTCAAATATGGAATTTGAATTAAAATCTGCCCGGAATGCCGATAATGAAATTATGAATGCCGGTTATCCGGAAATTCGACATATTAAAATTCCCCTGACCCTGAGCAATACCCCGAAAGATGATATCCCGCCAACGCAATGGGAAGTCTGTTCTCCCAAAACGGCTGGTGATTTCACGGCAGTCGGATATTTTTTTGCACGTGAGATTGTAAAACGATTACATGTATCAGTTGGCCTCATAAATACTACGTGGGGGGGAACCATGGTAGAGGCATGGACAAGTCATGGAGCATTGGAAAATAGTCCCGAATTTAAATCCATAATCAATTCTGTACCGGATAAAGATATAGAGTCTGCGATGAAAGAACGGCACAAAAGACTTGCACAGCAGGTGAAACTTTTGCAAAAAAATGTCATTGACACTGTGCCAGAAGCCGATTGGAAAAATCCTGACTATAACAGTCAGGGCTGGCCGAAAATCAGTATTGCACTTAACTGGGAAAACCAGCAATTGGGATTGAGTGACCTGGATGGAATTGTATGGTACAGAAAAGAAGTCTTTCTTGATGATAGTATTGTAAACAAATCCGTTACACTCTCCCTCGGAAAAATTGATGACAATGATGATACTTATGTAAATGGAATTTGGGTGGGTTCTACAAAAAACTGGGCCGAGAACAGAATTTATCGCGTTCCTGCAGGTGTTTTCAAAACAGGAAAAAATATCATTGCCGTGAAAGTGGAAGATACAGGTGGAGGCGGAGGATTCTATGGTGATTCTTCATCCGTTTATCTTAAATCGGAAGACGGATTCATATCCCTCAGCAATAACTGGATTTTTCGGATCGCAAAAATAACCAGTAATGCAATGGGTATCGGGCCAAATGATCATACCAGTCTCCTTTTTAATGCCATGATAAATCCATTGATTCCTTATGGAATTCGTGGCGTATTGTGGTATCAGGGAGAAGCAAATACAGAACGGGCATATCAATACAGGACGGCTTTCCCACTCATGATCAGCGACTGGAGACAACATTGGGGAGAAGGTAATTTTCCGTTCTATTTTGTTCAGCTTGCGAGTTTCAATGCGGGTAATGGAAATAGTCAGCAAGGCAGTACATGGGCTGAATTAAGGGAAGCGCAGGCGCGTACGTTAAGTTTGCCTGCAACTGGAATGTCTGTTACAACTGATATTGGAGAATCAAATGATATACATCCGAAAAATAAACAGGATGTAGGCCTGCGGCTGGCTGCCATTGCAATGAATAATATCTACGAACAAACGGAGGAATATAGCGGACCTGTGTATGAATCAATGAACATTCAGAAAGATAAGATCATATTGAGTTTTACCCATACCGGAAGCGGATTGTTGGTAAAAGATAAATACGGATACCTCAGGGGTTTTGAAATTGCAGGACCGGATCATCATTTCTATTATGCTAAAGCCATTATGCAGAACAATAAAGTAATTGTTTACGCAGATGAAGTATCCCAAGCCGAGTCAGTACATTTTGCATGGGCTGATGATGCTGCTGATGCAAACCTTTACAATAAGGAAGGTTTCCCGGCTGTTCCTTTCCGGACCGATCAATGGAAAGGGGTAACGGACGATAAAAAGTTTGAAATAGGAAAGCCATAACAGTATGGGAGTATGGGAGTATGGGAATATGAGAATATGTTATCACAACTCCATGTAACTACATTTATAAAGCCGGCTTACAGAATCCGTTCGCTTATCAATCCTGATTTCTTGTTTTTCAGTATTAGTTTTTTAGCTCCATAATGCGTCATTTCTTCCTTTATCAGATAGTGATCAGCATCAAATTCAACCAGGTTGCTTGGTTTAGAAAGTCCGGTTTGGCCGCGCCAAATATCTAATTTAACAGGTTCCCATAATTTAGTCTTTGCTGATTTATAAGAAGCATCGAGTACAGCGTTTACTACGTAACCATCATAAAAAGTTTCTTTGGGTGAAATTCCTTTTTCAATTGCGTTGAACATATCGGTAAACATATGATTGTATCCCAGATCGTTTAGTTCATCGCCTACAGGAAATAACCAGCCCGAATTGGATTCAGCTTTTTCCGCAACATAATCCGCACCTTTGCCTGTGGTGAACATTTCAAATCCTGTCCTTAAGAAATTATTAATCCATATGGTTCCTTCTGTGCCCATTACTTCGTCACGTAGATCAAGACCACCACGGAAAGTCCAGCTCACTTCAAACTGACCGATAGCACCATTCTCGTATTTTACCAGACCAATGGCATGGTCTTCAGCTTCAATGGGTTTTACCTGAGTATCTGCCCAGCACATTACTTCAACTGGTTTAATATCCTTTCCAATAAAATTTCTTCCAATCTCCACACAATGGCAACCCAGATCAAGTATACATCCACCTCCCGCCTGTTCAAGGTCCCAGAACCAGTCACTATGCGGACCAGGATGTGTTTCTCTTGATTTGGACCAGAGAATTCTGCCCAGCGCGCCATTTTTTACGCTTTCAAGCGCTTTTAAGAATTTAGGAGTGTAAACAAGATCTTCCAGGTAACCGTTAAAAATGTCCGCTGTTTCTACAGCTTCAAGCATTCGTTTTGCCTCAGAAGCGTTTCTGCCAAGGGGCTTGGTAGTGATAACTGCTTTTTTGTGTTTGCAACATAAAAGAACTGCAGTTTCATGCAGGTTATTCGGAAGAGAAATACAAACCACATCCACATCCGGATGAGCAATAGCTTCTTCCATATCTGTCGTCCAGTGCAGACATCCATAATCGGAAGCAAATTTTTTAGCAGACTCTTCACGTCTTGAATAAATACTTGTGATTCTGTCCCGGGTGCGTTGTCCCTGTATTGATTCTGCATAAAACCGTCCGATAAATCCGGATCCCAGCATAGCAATTCTCATAAGTTCAATTTAATTTTATAAAAATCAGGCGGAAACCTGAGCGTTGATGGCAGATTTTTTTTCTTTAAAAAATAATATAAAGTAAATTAAAACACCCAGGGCGATGTAGGCAGGAACAAACCAGATCTTTGTCCAGTTATGACCCACGGAAGATGCATAATTATCAACTACAAAACCGGAGAACCAGGTTCCTATAAACATACCCACTCCATAAGTTGCAAATGTAAATAATCCCTGCGCTGCATTTTTGATCGTCGCTCCGGCTTTTTTCTCTGTATACATATATCCTGTGACAAAAAAGAAATCATAACAAACACCATGCAAAATGATACCGGCATATAACATCCAAAGATTCGCATCAATATTGCCATAAGCAAAACAAATATATCTTAAAATCCAGGCTACCATACCCATTAGTAGCATATTCTTAACTCCGATACGGTTA
>JABDDT010000018.1 GCA_013287475.1 Bacteroidota bacterium | reverse complement strand
GAAAAAATCTGACAGGTCTTATGCGGCAAACTAGAATGTCAGGTATCGGGTTGTACAATTTCATTTATTCGTCTTTCCGCACTTTCTAAAAGGGCAAAAGTATGTTTTTTGAAATCGATTAACAATTGAAACGCATAGCGTTATTTGATAAATTTTTGTGAAATCCCCCGAATTGTCCGTATTTCGCGCTGCAAATAAAATACTTTTATCGCTACAAAACACCGTATTATTAATACAACAATATGAAGCGGATCTACTTCCATTTATTTACTTTTTCCATTTTATTAAGCCTGTTTTCCTGCTCGAAAAATAATGTTCCATACACTCAAAGCGGTAACTGGGTAACAGAGTCACAGTTGAACGGGCCTGCGCGTAGTGAAGCAGTTTCATTCGTTATTGGCAATTTTGCATATGTTGGAACAGGCTGGGATGGTTTGAACACCCGATACACTGATTTCTGGAAATATGATCCATCGAATAATATCTGGTCACAGGTATCCAGCATGCCGCCAAATACAGCAAGAAGTTCAGCAGTTGGTTTTGCTACAACAACTAAGGGTTATTGTGGAACAGGGTATGATGGGTTTAATTATCTGAACGATTTTTATGAATTTGATCCCGTATTAAATGCATGGACCCAAAAATCAAATTTTGCGGGAAGTCCGCGTTATGAAGCAGTTGCTTTCGGTTTGGGAAGTTTAGGATATGTAGGTACCGGTTTTGATGGAAGTAATGCACTGAAAGATTTTTATCAATATGATCCTTCTACAGATACCTGGAGTGATATAGGTTTCAGTGGAAATAAAAGATATGGTGCAGTTGCTTTCACTTATAATAATCAGGCGTATGTAGTGACAGGAGTAAACAGTGGTACTGTGCAGTCTGATTTCTGGGTATTCAATCCTGCTTCTGATTCATTAAAATGGACAGAGCTTCGTCATATTACCAATTACAGCAGTGATTCTTACGATGATGGTTATACCAATATTGTTCGCTGGAATGCATCAGCTTTTGTAATCGGTGACAAAGGTTATATCAGTACCGGTGAAAATGGTGTTTATTATACTTACACCTGGGAATATGATTTTGCATCGGATCTCTGGACACCCAAAACACCTTTTGAAGGACCTGCAACTTCAGGTGGAGTTGGATTCAATGTTGCCGGCCTTGGGTATATAGCAACCGGTAGAAGTTCTGCAGGCCAGGCGGGTGCATCTGATTATCTTCGTCAGTTCCAACCCAACGTTACCGAGAATCCTAATGACAATTAGAAATAAATATTCACTTATCGGAATTACCGCGTTGCTGATTTGCTTCGCGGTAATTTTTTTCAGCAGACAAAAAATGCAGGAAGGAAAAATATTTCTTCATGCTGAAGCAGTACAAACTGTATATGGATGGGGATACAATGTGCTGGCTGATAACAGGATTTATATAAAGCAGGAATTCATGCCGGCTGTCCCGGGAAAACAGGGTTTTAAATCTGCGGATGATGCCTTGTTAGTTGGCAACCTTGTAATAAAAAAAATAAGCAACAATCTGCCACCCACTATTACCAGCAGAGATCTCGACAGTCTGGGAATCGCTAAAAAGTGATATGTAGATTTTAATGAAAAAGCCGCCCTGCATTTTGTGGGACGGCTTTTTTCAATTCGTTAAACCGGGTAAATTAACATGTAAACATGATCATGAAGGATAAAGTGTTTCTAAGGGTCCGGTTTTCAACGATACTGGTCGATTGTTTTCAATAGGATGGATTTAATTGGTTTCGGATTTTCAATGGATGACCGGATGGTTTCGGGATTGGATTCGCTTTCTTACTGGTTTTCTCGGATTTGGATTTTGCTTTCGGATTGGATTCTAATTCTCTTTTTTTCAGAATAAGTTTTTTCTACTGAATAGGGTTTAGGTTTAATTCAACTGGTTTTTCGGATTTGGTTTTTATGCCGGTTAGGATTTAAGAGTTCAAATTCGTTTGGTTTTTCAGGACTTGGTAATTCTTGGTATTTCAGAGGATTTTTCGACGCGTTGACAATACAAAGATGGTCCGGATTGAAGCCTTTTCATAACTTATTCGATAAAGCATATCAATCCTTCGATTTTCAGCTAAAAACAGACGATTAAGTAAAAATCTCCATTGCCGATTCCTCATTCCTCAATACTTTTGCACCTCCTTAAATTCATATAAATGAGACAAATTGCTTTCCGGGAAGCTTTACGTGAAGCCATGAATGAAGAAATGCGCCGGGACGACCGTGTTTTTCTGATGGGTGAAGAAGTGGCAGAATACAATGGAGCTTATAAGGTAAGCCAGGGAATGCTGGATGAATTTGGTCCGAAACGGGTAATAGATACTCCCATTTCTGAACTGGGCTTCACAGCACTTGGGGTGGGTGCAGCCCAGAATGGCCTGCGTCCTATACTGGAGTTTATGACTTTTAACTTTGCAAATCTGGCATTCGACCAGATTTTAAATACCGCTTCAAAAATGCTCGCAATGAGTGGCGGCCAGATAAATTGTCCCATTGTTTTCCGTGGTCCTAATGGATCGGCCGGACAACTCGGTGCCCAGCATTCAACTGCTTATGAAAGTTATTATGCAAATATTCCCGGTATCAAGGTGGTTTCTCCCAGTAATGGCTACGATGCCAAAGGATTGCTTAAACAAGCTATCCGCTATGAAGAGGATCCCGTAATTTTTATGGAGAGTGAAGTGATGTACGGTGATAAATCGGAAGTCCCCGATGAAGAATATTATATTGAACTGGGAAAGGCATCAATTGCCAGAACTGGAACTGATGTTACCATCGTTTCATATAATAAAATGATGAAAATATCGCTGGCAGCAGCAGCTGAACTGGAGAAAGAAAATATCAGCACTGAAGTAGTTGATCTGAGAACGATTCGCCCATTGGATTGGATGACCATATTGGAAAGCGTAAAGAAAACAAATCGTTTAGTGATTGTTGAAGAACAGTGGCCCTTTTCCTCCATTTCTTCCGAAATCGCTTACACTATACAGAAAGAGGGATTCGACTTTCTGGATGCACCTATCCGCCGTCTTACCTATGCAGATGCGCCACTTCATTATGCTGCGAATCTGGTTGCTGCTGCCATGCCTTCAGTAGAAAAAGTGGTAAGGATGGTAAAAGAAGTCATGTACCTGAATAAGTAGATTTTTTTAAGACAGGATAAATAATAACGATCATATGAAACTGTTTTTTTCGATCCTGTTCACTACTTGTCTTTTGTCTTTATGCAAATCTCAGTCACCATATCAACCTTCAACAGAAAATCTGGCTGCCAGAAAATGGTTTGACAGTGCCCGTTTCGGTATGTTCATTCACTGGGGAGCTTTTAGTGTTCCGGGAAGTGGCGAATGGGTGATGAACAATCGTAATATCACGTTTACCGAATATGGCCGCCTTCAGACGATCTTTAACCCGGTTCGTTTTGACGCGAAAAAATGGGTGTCGGCCGCTAAGCGTGCCGGAATGCAATATATAACACTGATCACCCGTCATCACGACGGTTTTAGTGACTGGGATACCAAACAATCGGAATGGAAAATCACGAATACAGATTGGAAACAGGACGCAGTCAAACTCATTGCTGAAGAATGTCAGCGACAAGGAATCCGTTTATTTGTTTATTACTCTCTTCTCGACTGGTACCGGAGCGATTACCAATATGAAACGGGTCGTACAGGACAAGGAACAGGAAGAACAGCTAAAAGCGACTGGAATCATTATATCGCTTTCATGAAGGCGCAATTAACTGAACTGCTCACTCAGTACGGCCCTATTGCGGGTGTATGGTTTGATGGTTATTGGGATCAGCTTCCAAATGACAGGGATAAAATCAATCAGCCAAGGGTTGACTGGCACTTACCTGAGATTTATGCCCTGATTCACCACTTACAGCCACAATGCCTCATCGGTAATAATCATCACCTGAGTCCGATTCCAGGAGAGGATTTTCAAATGTTTGAAAAAGACCTGCCAGGCGGGAATAGTACTGGTTTTGGGGGACAATCTGTATCCAGTCTTCCATTGGAAACCTGCGAAACAATTAATGATTCATGGGGATTTAATATAACTGATACACATTATAAATCTTCCAAAGAACTCATACACCTCTTGGTGAAAGATGCTGGTTATGGTGCCAACCTTTTATTGAATATAGGACCCCTGCCAAATGGGGAAATTCAAACGGCTTTCACTGAAAGACTGGATAGTGTGGGAAGCTGGATGAAGAAAAACGGATATTCAATTTACGGCACCCGTGCCGGTTTTTTGAAACCTCAGGACTGGGGTGCTATTACTGAAAAAGGAGATATTGTTTATCTGCATATTTTAAAATCGGATGGAGATAAGTTTTTTGTAAAGATCCCTTATAAAGTTAAGACTGCTGAAATGGGTGGCAGCCCGCTGAGAGTTCAGACGTTGGGAGAAAATTATATAATGATCGATTTAAAAGGAATCCCGATGGATCCCGTAGATGCGATCATCAAGCTGGAGGTAATTAAATGAAACTCTTCACGCCTGGGCGTAAAAAATTTAATTTAATGAATGGCCTTTAGAGCTGTTCCCATTACAATCAGGGAAAAATAAGCGAAGCCAATTAAAACAAATCCAAAAACGGTGAGTTTAAAAAATACCTTGGCAGGCGCTTTAATGGAATGGTCTAATTCCTGTTTCATAGGGTTAAATTTTAATACTGGTTTTTTCTATAAATATTGACAATCACAAAATAAGCAGGCGAACTGGATCCTGCAACGTATTTTTACGCTGGTATAATTCCCACCAGCAGGCCTGCGTAAGGCTATATTTCAAATTTACCGGTATTCACCTAAATTGCGTTCTAATTGGCTGAAAATCCGGCCTTTATTTTTATTGAAACAGAGAAATTATGTCGAATATTCTGATCGTTGACGATGAAAAAGCAATCCGGAAAACCCTGAGTGAAATCCTTTCATTTGAAGGGTACAGGATTGATGAGGCAGGCGATGGCGAGGAAGGTTTCCGGAAATTCAGGGACAAAGAGTATGATGTTATTCTTTGTGATATTAAAATGCCCAAGATGGACGGAATAGAATTTCTGGATAAAGCAAAAGAGCTAAATCCCGATATTCCGATTATTATGATCTCAGGTCATGGCACGATTGAAACGGCTGTTGAAGCTGTTAAAAAAGGTGCATACGATTATATTTCCAAACCGCCTGATCTGAACCGGTTACTCATTACCATACGCAATGCCATGGATAAAACTTCCCTGGTTGCGGAAACAAAAGTCCTGAAAAGGAAAGTGAGTAAAGTGCAGGACATGATCGGAGAATCCATGCCGATTCATAAAATCAGGGAGACGATTGAAAAAGTTGCTCCTACGGATGCCCGCATATTAATCACGGGCGAAAATGGTGTTGGAAAAGAACTGGTAGCACGCTGGGTGCATGAAAAAAGTAACCGTGCTGCAGGTCCTCTGATTGAAGTTAATTGTGCTGCAATACCAGGAGAATTAATTGAAAGCGAGTTGTTCGGACATGAGAAAGGTTCATTTACTTCTGCTGTAAAACAAAGAATAGGGAAATTCGAACAGGCAAATACGGGAACTCTTTTTCTGGATGAGATTGGTGATATGAGTCCAAACGCTCAAGCCAAAGTTCTACGGGCATTACAGGAAGGAAAAATAACCAGGGTAGGAGGTGATAAGGATATCAACGTTGATGTGCGTGTTATTGCTGCCACGAACAAAGACCTGCTGAAAGAAGTGGATGAAAAAAATTTCAGACTTGATCTTTATCACAGACTAAGTGTGATCATCATTCATGTTCCTTCCTTAAATGAAAGAAGGGACGATATACCATTGCTGGTCGATAAATTCCTCGTGGATATCTGTAACGAATATGGAATTGCAAGAAAAGGAATTGATGAAGAAGCCATCAGGGCATTACAGGAATATAACTGGACTGGAAATATCAGGGAATTGCGGAATGTTGTGGAGCGTCTGATTATACTTTCTTCCAAATCCATTAACCGTGAAGACGTGGCGAGTTATGTTTTGCCTAAAAAATAATCCTATTAAAAATTACATAAATGTGCCGAACGGTTCTGACAATGAATACGACTACTGTATTTTGACAGCTGATTATAATGGTACTTTTGACCAAATCTAAAATCGCCTAAATGACGACCCACCAGATCCTGATTTTAATTTTAATTGCCCTCTTCCTATTTATTCTACCCGCATTTGGTTTGTATTTCATGTTTAAAAAAGCAGGTGCCCCTGCCTGGAAGGGTTTGGTACCTGTCCTCAATAGTTATGAAATGCTCAGGTTAAGTAAACGGCCGGTTTACTTATTTGTATTGCAATTTATACCTGTAGTTGGTTGGTTCTTTACTCTGGCAATTTGTGTTGAATTTGTAAAAACATTCGGCAAGTTCAGGTTTTACCAGCATGCACTTACAGTTTGCACTGCGGGGTTATATTTTCTTTATGTCGGATTAAATAAAACAGATAAATATATTGGAGCCGATGCCGCAAAGAAATTTAAAAAATCTGCAGCCCGTGAATGGGTTGATGCAGGCATTTTTGCGGTGATCGCTGCTACCCTGATCCGAACTTTTGTTTTCGAAGCTTATGTGATTCCTACTCCTTCAATGGAAAAAACCCTGCTTGTAAATGATTTTCTGTTTGTAAGTAAATTCAGTTATGGGCCGCGCATTCCCAACACACCTATTGCGATGCCATTTGTTCATCATACGATGCCCATCTTCGATATTAAGTCATATGTGGAATGGATACATATACCGTATACACGATGGTTTGCAGCACCTGTAAAACGGAATGATGTGGTGGTTTTTAATTTTCCTGCCGGGGATACTGTTATTAATAAAGAAGGATACCAGTCTGAACAACCTTATTACGACGTAGCGCGTCTGCTCGGGAACGGGGATATGGATGCAGGCAGAAAAATTATTCTAAGTGACCCTGATTCTTATCCGCTCATCGTAAGACCCGTTGATAAACAGGAAAACTTCATTAAAAGATGTGTTGGTATTGCAGGTGATACATTTCAAATCAAAAATCAGGTTATATATATAAATGGCCAGGAAAACAAGCTTCCGGATTATTCTGAAACGAATTACATTGTTGTTACCGGTGGTCAGCAACTCGATGAAACTGTGATGAAAGATGAGTATGATATAGATATTAATAATGGTGACGAATTTCAGCAGACAGGGGTCCCAAACAGGTACGCCATGTTACTGACAGCAGTTGCCAGGGATAAAATGATTAAAAACGGGTTAGCTAAGAATATAGCGCCCTATCTTGACAGCAATAAAAGTGTTTTCCCTTACGATCCTCAGTACAACTGGACCAAGGACAATTATGGTCCTTTCTGGATTCCTAAAAAAGGTGCCACACTCACACTGAATTCATTTAATTATCCATTTTATGAAAGAGTAATCCGCGATTACGAAAAAAATAAACTGGAGATGCGGAATGGGAAAATATATATCAATGACAAAGAAACCTCAACATATACTTTCAATATGGATTATTATTGGATGATGGGCGATAACCGGCATCAAAGCCTTGACAGCCGTTACTGGGGTTTTGTACCTGAAGATCATGTGGTCGGTGAAGCCTGGATGATCTGGATGAGTTGGAAAAACGGAGTTCGCTGGAATCGTCTTTTTAAGAAAATTAAATAAACTTCATTCTCAGATTGAAACATACCAGTCTGCATATACCGGTACAAATTTTTCAGGATTTTACTGAATTGAATCCATCAGACGCCTTGCTCCTGGAAGCTGCCCGTAAAGCTACCGGTCATGCGTATGCGCCTTATTCTAATTTCAGGGTGGGAGCGGCTGTAATGCTCATTGACGGACAAACCCTCTCAGGTTCGAACCAGGAAAATGCTAGTTTCCCGGCTGGTATATGTGCTGAACGGGTGGTTCTTTCAGCAGCATCAGCAACTTTTCCCGGAACAGCCATCATCAGTCTGGCATTGACATACGTCAACAAATCGTCTACCAGCAACCGGCCTATCAGTCCCTGTGGAATCTGCAGACAGACTCTTGCTGAGTATGAACAACGGTTTAATCATCCTATTCGTATGATACTTGGCGGAATTTCCGGGGAAATATTTATTGTAAACAGGGCAACGGATCTGCTACCTTTTGCGTTTAGTAATCAGGAATTAAATACCTATTAAATTTTAGCACTATTATTTGATACTTTATGAAAAAACTGTTTTTATTCATTTTGTCAGTTATAGCCATATCAGCCTATTTTGCCTGTTCCAAATCTGCGCCGCAGACTCCACCCTGTACTGCAACTCCTGTGGCAGATGATTCTTCAGCGCTTGTGAAGTTTGCCGGAGATTCTATTCCTTTAACCAGGGATACGAGCGGATTATACTATCATATTATTGATTCAGGTTCCGGACCTAAACCAAAATCTATTAACAGGCTTGAGGTTACTTATGTTGCAAGGGTCATTCCTACAAATATCACTTTTGATTCTGCGGTAAATTCAACACTGAATAATGCAGTTCTTGGAGACCTGATTGAAGGATGGCAGATAGGATTACCGAAAATCGGGGTGGGCGGTCACATACAATTATTTATACCTTCGGCGTATGCCTGGGGATGTACCGGTTATGGTCCAGTGCCCGCAAATACACCAGTGTTTTTTGATGTTCAGCTGATTGCTATGCAGTAGTTTTTCCTAACTTACGTTTCTAAAATTTTTACATTTATGAAACGTACAGCCACTGCAATTTGGAATGGATCCGGTAAGGATGGTAAGGGAACATTAACTACTCAAAGCAGTACTTTAAATAAAACCCAGTACTCTTATAAATCCCGTTTTGAGGACGGTGTTGGAACCAATCCCGAAGAACTGATTGCTGCAGCTCATGCAGGTTGTTTTGCAATGAAGCTGAGTTTTGTATTACAGGCATTGGGGATTACACCAGACAGCCTGGATGTTCAGGGAGAAGTTACATTGGATAACGGAGCAATCACTCAATCTGCTCTTACATTAAAAGCAAAAATACCTGGTATTTCAGCAGCACAATTTAAAGAAGCTACGGAGGATGCAAAGCAAAACTGTCCTGTCAGTAAATTGCTGAATACAAATATTACACTTGAAGCATCTCTTATTTAAGCTTAAAGCCCAAAGCCTAAAGCCCAAAGCCTAAAGCCCAAAGCCAGTGTTGATTGAATAATCGTCATTACTAATTGTATATGAAAACTAAAAGCTATAAATCAAGAAGAGATTTTCTCAAAACTTCTTCATTGGCTGCAGCAGGATTTATTATTGTTCCCAGGCATGTACTGGGTCGTGGTTTTATTGCTCCCAGTGATAAATTGAATATTGCCGGTGTTGGTGTGGGAGGCCGGGCTGAAACAAATCTTCCAAAAGCATTTAATAACGGTTCAGATAATATTGCGGCACTCTGCGATGTGGATGACCGCAGATCAATAAACGCAAGAACAAAATGGCCTAAGTCGCCATATTATAAAGATTATCGGGTGATGTTGGAAAAAGAAGGGAAAAATATTGATGCGGTAATGATAACCACGCCTGATCATATGCATGCGCCCATCGCCATGGCAGCCATGCAATTGGGGAAACATGTATATGTTGAAAAACCTCTGACGCATGATATTTATGAAGCTCGGATGCTCACGGAAGCTGCAAAAAAATATAAGGTTGTAACTCAGATGGGCAATCAGGGGGCATCAGGAGATGATATACGTCTTATTGAAACATGGTTGCAGGATGGATTACTTGGAGATGTTCACACTGTTCATGTATGGACGAATCGGCCAACATGGCCGCAGGGTATAGCCACACCTACTGGTCAGTTTGATGTTCCCAAAGAATTGGATTGGAACCTTTGGCTTGGCACTGCACCACAACGTGATTATAATCCTGCATTTCTTCCCGCGATTTGGCGGGGATGGGTAGATTATGGATCAGGATCACTCGGAGATATGGGCTGTCATTTTATAGATTCCCCTTATTTAGCATTGAAACTGGGTTATCCGATTTCCGCAGAAACCAGTATCGGCTCTGTTTACACAGGTTATTTTAAAGAAGTTATTAATACCGATGGATTTCCTCCCTCAGCAAAAACTTATATTCAATTTCCACAAAGGGGTGCTATTGCTCCGGTTAAAATGATTTGGTACGATGGTGGAATATTACCGGAAAGACCAGCGGAACTATTGCCTGATGAGGAAATGAGCAAAGTCGATGGTGGAATGATATTCGAGGGAACGAAAGGTAAACTACTGGCCGGAAAGTTTGGGGCGAATGCAACACTACTTCCAACCAGCCTGATGAAAGACCGGGTAATGGCTAAATCAAAATTTCCTTTAGTCGAAGGCGGAACTGAAGGTCATCAGCAACAATGGGTGAAAGCCTGCAAGACAGGATATGGTACATATACCAGTTCAGATTTCGCAATTGCAGGACCGCTCACTGAAACAGTTTTGATGGGAAACCTCGCAGTACGAAGTTACCAATACAGTGAAAATAACAGCATGGGAGAAAAAATATTCCCGGGGCGCAAAAAATTAATCTGGGACGGAGAAAAAATGGAGATCACTAATTTTGCTCCTGCCAATCAGTTTGTAAAAAGAACATACAGGACTTATTAAGCGTAACGCTTAACGCTTAACGCTTAACGCGTAACGCGCAACGCGTAACGCTTCATTTATTTCGGCTGTTCTGTTTTTCGAAACATTCAAATATTACTTGTTATATGAAAATAAAAAACAATAATTCAAGAAGAGATTTCCTTAAAACTTCATCACTTGCCGCGGCTGGTTTTTTTATTGTACCAAGACATGTGCTGGGACGTGGTTATGTGGCACCGAGTGATAAATTAAATATTGCAGGCATTGGCGCAGGCGGGAAAGGAGAGAGCGACCTGTTTGAATTTTCTAAAAGCCCCAATGCCAATATTTCATATCTGTGCGATGTGGATGACCGTCAGATAAAAAAATCACTTAGCCGTTTTCCAAAAGCAATAAGATATTATGATTTCAGGGAGATGCTGGAAAAAGAACACAAATCCATAGATGCTGTATCTGTTTCCACTCCTGATAACTGTCATGCCGTTGCTGCAGTGGCTGCTATGCAGCTGGGCAAGCATGTGTATGTACAAAAGCCTCTGACGCACGATATATATGAGGCCCGGTTACTTACAGAATATGCCAAAAGATATAAGGTTGTTACCCAGATGGGAAATCAGGGCTCATCCGGAGACGGTGTAAGAACCATGCAGGAATGGTATCGTTCCGGAATCATTGGAGATGCTACAGAAATAAAAGTCTGGACCAATCGTCCGGTTTGGCCCCAGGGCACAGGTACTCCTAAGAGTTCGGATCCAGTTCCACCAGAACTAAAATGGGATCTCTGGCTTGGCCCGGCGAAAGAAGAACCATATCATAAAGAATACGTTCCATTTAGCTGGCGTGGCTTCTGGGCTTTTGGCACCGGTGCACTGGGAGATATGGGTTGTCATCTGATCGATCCTGCTTTTAAAACGACCGGCCTGCTTTATCCTTCAGAAGTGGAGTGCAGCCAGGTTTCGATATTTGAAAAAATGTGGACACCAGATTATTTTCCTGAAAGCTGTCCAGCTGCCTCGTCCGTCATCCTGAATTTTCCTGGTACGGATGGTAAGCCAAATGTGAAATTGCATTGGATGGACGGTGGAATTGTTCCTGAAAGACCGGAAGAATTGGGTGCTGATGAGCAGTTTGGAGGGAACGACGGTGGGGTACTGATAATCGGAACAAAGGGGAAAATGATGTGTGGGACTTACGGAAGCAATCCCCAACTTCTTCCAATTTCCAAAACAAAAGAGGTGAATATTCCGCAAACAATTGCCCGTGTTCCTGAAGGACATTATGTACAATGGGTGAATGCCTGTCTCGCAGGATATGGTCGTAAAGAAGTCAGTTCACCCTTCGAATATGCTGGTCCGTTAACAGAAACCATTCTGATGGGCAACCTGGCTTTAAGAGCCTCGAATATAAAAAAAGGGACAGGATTTCCAGGAAGAAAAAAATTATTATGGGACGCGGTGAATATGAAGATCACCAATTTTGATGAAGCCAATCAATTTGTAAAAAGAGAATACAGAGCGGGGTGGTAGATTAATTGTTAATTGTTAGTTGTTAATTGTAAATGTTTCAGAAGAAAAATAAGGCAGTAAAAAAAGATTTATTTAGAATTTGTTTACAACTAACAATTAACAATTAACAATTATAGTATCGGTATTTCATTCTTCATGAATGTTTCTGGCGATGATGTATTATGCGTTTTTTTTAGCCTGGGCATTTGCATAACTGTAAAAACAGCGTAGCAGGATTAGTAATTGCCGTTGTTTTACCGAAGAGAAAAATGCAGGTTCTGCAACAATATTATTATTCGCTCAACATGCGGCAGAGCATGAGCAACTCGGTTTTTTTATAAAGATTCGACTCATTATCGAAACATTTGCTGAATTCTTCCAGCAGTGACTGCATGATCCTTATATGGGTTGATGGCTTAAAATGAATATCAGAAGGTGTGATGGCGATCCTGTTAAAATAATTCATGACATCTTTATGCGTAAATACCTGGCCGCTCATCGGATCTATAAAAAATTCAATACGGTCGATAGCTGCTTTCTCACTTCCTTCATCTGCCAGTTCCGGTTTAATATAGGCAAGAACAAACTGGCGCGGTATATTAATTACTTTCACCGGAATATCCAGCAATTCACTCAACAGTAAATAAACAATTCCATTTATTATGGTATTTCCTCTTTTAGTTTCAATCACTTTGTGAATCAGGAATTCCTCCGGATGCTGGTATCCTACCTCGGTTCCCTTGAGATTATAGTAACCATAAATAATACTTGTAAGAACATTCACCTGTTCGAGTGGAGTAAGATAACTGTTTAGTTCAAGCCATATATTCCGGCGCAATTTCTCGATTTCTTCAAGAACAGGACTGGTGGCCAGGTCAGGGTACTGAAATTTAGATACCAGCAGGCTGGCGGTTAACAGATCATGATAGCTGCTTGATTTCCATCTTTGAAAATCTTCTGTAAGATCCCGGTAATGCAGCCTGTGAATAAGCATTTCTATTCTTTCCTGTATAGAATCCTGTAGTGTATTTTCCCATAGATATTCAAGGTTAGGTATTATCCCCCGGCCGTAACTAATAATCCGGTCACTTACGGTTGTAAATACTTCTTCATCGGGATCATCTATCAGATGAAGCAAAGCTTTGATCTCTTTGGATTCCTGCATGGGGTAGAAATTTTTTCTTCAGGCGATATACAGTCAGGGTTAACGGGATGAATATCGCAGAAGTTAAAAAAAACGCAATGACAATCTTATCCACAAATCCTTTCCGGATGTTTATTTCCGGTCCGGACTTGTCAGCTATGATTAGATAACGAAGGATTTTTAAAAATCTTATGAGGATTTCTTTTTCTTTGGGACTCTTTTGGGAGGATTTGCTTTCACCTCTTCAATGATGGCTTTAATTTCAGGCAGTTCCAGTGTTTCCACGTTTTCCTGCTTTTCTTTTGGGATTTTATAGTTGCGCAGGCCCTGTTTGATATAGGGTCCGTAAGGTCCGCGAAGCAATTGAATTTTTTCCTTTTCGAATACCTTAATTGTTCTTTGTTCCTTGGCTGCCCTTTTTTCTACTACAATGGGAGTGGCTTCATCCAGGCCAATAGTATAAGGATCAAATTCTTTTCCGAGAGAATAAAATTTCTTGTCGTGAGCAATATAGGGACCAAATCTTCCGATACTTACAGTCAGATCGGAGCCTTCAAAAGGACCCAGGTTGCGGGGTAGTTTAAATAATTCCAAAGCATCCTCAAGATTGATGGTCTCGATGCTTTGTGTATTTTTTAATTTTGCAAATCGGGGTTTTTCTTCATCGTTTTGTTCACCGATCTGGGCCATCGGACCATACCGGCCCATACGAACAATAAGTTTTTTACCTGAAACCGGATCTATACCCAATTCTCTTTCACCACTGATACGCTCTGCCTTTTCAATAGTGTTATCTACATCTTTTTTAAATGGAATATAAAAATCATCAATCATATTATTCCATTCGATTTTACCACTGGCTACTTCATCGAACTCCGCTTCTATGCGTGCTGTGAAATTATAATCCATGATATCATCAAAATACTGTTTCAAAAAATCCGTAACAACCAGCCCGAGATCTGTTGGAAATAATTTTGATTTTTCAGCTCCTGTTGTTTCCTGTTCAGATATTTTGCTGATTTTATTTTCTTTAAGTTTCAGGATCCTGAAATTCCGAATCACACCTTCTTTATCGCGTTTTTCAACATAACCTCTTTTCAGAATAGTGGAAATAGTTGGTGCATATGTTGAAGGTCTTCCAATGCCAAGCTCTTCGAGTTTTTTTACCAGCGAAGCTTCGGTATACCGGGGCAGGGGCCTGCTGAACCTCTCTGTAGCGCGCATTTCCAGGAGAGTTAATTGTTGATGAACGGATAAAGGAGGTAACATGCCTTCCAGGTTTTCTTCTTCTGAAATATCATCATCATCCCGGTCTTCACGATATACTTTAAGGAATCCATCGAATTTTAAAACTTCACCACTGGCTTTTAATTCTTCCTTATTTGTAGAAATCTGAATCAGTGCTGTGGTTTTTTCCAATTCTGCATCCGACATCTGGGAAGCCATAGTCCTTTTCCAAATCAATTCATACAACCTGCGACAATCAGCATCTTCCACACTCATATTTTCCATATAAGTAGGACGGATAGCTTCATGTGCTTCCTGTGCATTTTCATTTTTGTTTTTGAAAGCCCGCTTCTGATAATATTTATTTCCGAATTTACTATTGATCTCAGACTGCAGATTTTCCATCGCTGTTTCACTCAGACTCACACTATCTGTTCGCATATAGGTAATCTTACCGCTTTCATATAATTTCTGGGCAAGCAGCATCGTACGGCTTACACCGTATCCTAGTTTGCGACTTGCTTCCTGCTGAAGCGTAGAAGTAGTAAAAGGTGCAGCAGGAGATTTTTTACCGGGCTTTACCTGAATATCGGTAACTGTATATTTTGCGTTCAGGCAGGTTTGCAAAAATTTTTCAGCGCCTGATTCTTCTGCATATTTTTTGCCTTCAGCTGAAAAGACAACACTTTTTCCTGAAATATCCTTTGAAGAAAAAGATGCTTCTATCCGGAATGTACTTTGTGGAAGAAATGCATTAATCTCTCTTTCCCTCTCTGCAATGATCCGCACAGCAACACTTTGAACCCTTCCTGCACTCAGGTTATTCTTCATGCTCATTTTCCGCCATAATACAGGGCTAAGTTCAAATCCAACGATCCGATCCAGGATACGTCTGGCCTGCTGGGCGTTTACGAGATTCATATCGACTGTTCTTGGTTTTTTTACAGCTGATTCTATAGCGGGTTTTGTAATTTCATGAAAAACAATGCGTTTTGTTATTTTGGGATCCAGACCCAGCACTTCACAAAGATGCCAGCTGATGGCTTCCCCTTCCCGGTCCTCATCCGTTGCAAGCCATACTTCTCCTGACTTTTTAGCCAGACTTTTTAATTCCTTAACAACCTTTTGCTTATCCTCGGGAACGATATAACGGGGTTTATATTTATTATTCAGATCAATTCCCATATCAGCCCTTTCAAGGTCACGGATATGGCCATAACAACTTTTAACCTCAAAATCTTCGCCCAGAATTCTTTCAATAGTCTTCGCTTTTGCCGGTGACTCCACGATCAATAAATTCTTCGCCATACTTTTTCAAATGATGTTAAACATGCCTGAAGGCGTGCAATTTTACAGTATAACATTGAAAGTAAAAAATGAACAAGACCCCGACCGGGGTTCTAAGGAGCAAATAACTCATTAATTTACAGGGCTTTCTATGTTATTTTGGAGATTATCCTGCTCTTCTATGTTGTTTTTACGTTTGAAAAGTGATACATCCACTTTTCCAAATCGGTAATTAAACTGAAGTCTGAAAAACTGCGGGTCCCTGTAACGGAGGGAATGTTGAGTAGAATATTGAGAGTTAATATAAATGTCGGATCTGCGGGTAGCATCCTGCTGAACTGGTATTAACAAGGGTGTCTTTGTGCGGGAAGGAAAAGAATCTGCCGGTTTTGGTATGGAATCCTTTGGAATTACTTTTACCGGAGATACAGGCGAAGTTGAATCAGGAGGTAAAGATGGAATGGCAGGTTTTGTTGAATCCTGTGAAAAAGTATTAAATGAATACAAGAAAAAGAAATAAACCGTCAAAATACCTGACAGGGAAATTTTCATACTAAGTGAAAATAAATTAGGAGTTCAAGGAGTGTGCCTTATCGTTTTGTAAAGAGAATGTTAACTGAACCGGCGTTAATGTGCTGCTGTTAAAATGATTGGACTCCGGAGAAGTATCGAAGAAAAAATGGGTGGATGACGGGGTTCGAACCCGCGACCCCTAGAACCACAATCTAGTGCTCTAACCAGCTGAGCTACAACCACCATTTGGGCTGCAAATCTAAGTAAAATTTGTAATCCGGCAATCGGGAATTGGTCATCCGTCAACCCTATTTGCCGTTAACGTATACAGGTGGTTAATATTCAGCTAAACAACAACAATACAGAAGCATTAATCGTTATTTTTGGACAATGTCAAAACTGTTTTCATTTATGTTCAATAAAAGGAATTTACCTATTGTTTTGTTCGTTTCCGTAATTGGAGTTGTTATAGCGCTCAAGGCTTTTGCGTTTGCCGGTGATCCGCCTACTAAATATGAAAGAATACTGAAAAATGTAAGCGAGTTGCTTGAAGAGATTCATTACAGTCCCAAAAATATTGACGATCAATTTTCGAGAGAAGTATTTAAGAAGTTTTTGGGAGAAGAAGACGTGGAGAAAAAAATCTTCCTCAAATCAGATATTCTGGAATTATCCAAATTTCAGAACCAGCTTGATGATGAAATTTTAGGCAAGGAACCTGTTCAGTTTGTACCGGCTGTACTTCTTATTTACAAAAAAAGATTGCAGGAAACGCAGAATATCTCCCACGAGATTCTCACACAACCGTTTGATTTTAACAAACAGGAAACAGTTAACCTGGATTATGACAAACTGGATTATCCGGTTAATACTGCAGCGCAGAAGGAAGATATCAGGAAAAAATTGAAATATCTCACGCTTGAAAAATATGCTGAACTTCTGGATCAGCAGACTGCTGCAAAAGGTAAACCTGGTTATGTTGCAAAAACCAATGATCAGCTTGAGAAGGAGGCCAGAGACAAAACACTTAAAGTAACAGACAGATTTTATGATCACCTTAAAATAAAAGCGGATGAAGATAATTTCTTCAATGTTTTTGTAGAAACTATTGTGCAATGTATGGATCCTCATACGGATTATTTCCCTCCTGTTGAAAAGAGATCTTTCGATGAAGATATGAGTGGTCGCTTTTACGGCATCGGAGCTGCACTTCGCGATGAAGAAGGAACTATTAAAATTGTCACACTGGTAACTGGCAGTCCGGCTTGGAAATCAGGTCAGGTTAATGTGGGAGATGTCATTCTGAAAGTAGCTCAGGGCAACCAGGAACCGGTCGACCTTTCAAGTTATATGGTAGAAGATGCGGTAAAAATCATCCGGGGTAATAAGGGGACAGAAGTAAAACTTACATTGAAAAAGGCAGATGGATCTGTTAAAGTAGTTAGTCTGATCAGGGATGAAATTGTTCAGGATGAAAAGTTTGCCAAGAGCGTAATCATTCAGAGTGAGAAAGGAAAAATCGGATATATTTTCCTTCCGGAATTTTATGCTGATTTCGATAATCCCAAAGGTAATCGCTGTTCCGTAGATGTGGCAAGGGAAATTATCAAACTTAAGGAGGCAAAGGTGGATGGAATTGTTCTCGATCTGCGTAATAACGGAGGGGGTTCACTGATTGATGTCGTTCAAATGGTTGGACTCTTTATTGAACAGGGTCCTGTAGTTCAGGTACGCGACCGTGATGGAAAACCACAGGTATTGAATGACCGTGATAAAAGTGTTTTGTATGATGGCCCGCTCGCTGTTATGGTAAATGAATTCAGCGCTTCGGCTTCAGAAATTTTTGCAGCAGCCATTCAGGATTACCATAGAGGTATAATAATTGGCAGTACCAGTACCTATGGAAAGGGAACGGTTCAGAGAAATATTCCACTGGATAAAAATATTGGGTATAATGATATGGGAGGGCCACTGGGTACAGTAAAACTTACTCTGCAGAAATTTTATCGTATAAACGGAGGTTCCACCCAATTGCGGGGAGTATTTTCCGATATAGTACTTCCTGATCTTTATGAGCATTATAAGATACGTGAGAAAGATCAGCCGGATGCGCTGGCCTGGGACGAAATGCCCAAAGCAGATTATACTACATGGAAATACGCGTATGATATAAACAATATCAGAACTTCCAGTACAGAAAGAACCAGCACTAATACGGCTTTCACGACCATTTCCAGCGATGCTGCGTGGCTGGATAAACAGAATGATAAAATGTATCCGCTGAATCTGAAAGTTTACCAGGATGAACAAAAAATGATTCGCGCAACTGTAAAACAAATAGATTCTGTCAGTAAGTTAACCGTACCAATGAATATTTATTCAATACCTCAGGATACACTTAAATACAGCGAGGACAAGGATAAGGCGGATAGGTATAAACAATGGGTCGACAGCCGCAAAACAGATATTTATCTGAAAGAAACCGTTAATGTGATGGATGATATGATTTCATTGAAAGCAGTTGTGTATAACAAGTAAATAGTGTGGTAGTGTGGTAGTGTGGTAGTGTGGTAGTGGAAATCCGATTCTCACACTACCACACTACCACACTACCACACTATCAAGTGTCCATCCTGATCCTCGTTGCAATCACAGCAATCATTGTCCCCATAACAGCGATGAAACTAAATGAAACACGCAGACTGGTAGCCTGAGCGATAAAACCTATAAAAGGGGGACCAAATAAAAACCCCAGATAACCAATTGTTGAAACTGCTGCAATGGCTACACCGGGCGACATAACTTTCGATTTTCCAACTGTGCTATAGACCATTGGTATAACGGAGGAAACACCTGCCCCTACTATTAAGAATCCGATGGTGGCAGTTATGAATTGTGGGAAAAAGACCGCTAGTAATAAACCTGATGCTGTCATTAATCCACTCAGCTGAAGCATTCTTTTCATCCCTAGCCTGTAGGCGACCCAGTCTCCTACAAATCTTCCAGAAGCCATGGTACACATGAATGCTGTATATCCGATTGTGACCCAGGCTGCACCGGGTTTAACAACATTCAGAAAATATACTCCGCTCCAGTCGAACATGGCTCCTTCACAAATCATTGAACAAAATGCTATCAGTCCGAAATTTATTATTGATTTATCCAACCGCGCAAAAATGGGTTGTTTTTCATCAAGGTTACTATCCTTACGAATTAATTTACCGGAAAAAATAAAGAGGATAAGGGCGGCAAGGCCTGTTATGCATAAATAATGATAGGGTGGTATTACATGAAAACGAACCATTAAAGTTCCCACCGCAGCTCCGGTAAAACCAGCTGTACTCCAGATGCCATGGAAGGAAGCCATAATAGGTTTTTGGTACAGAGTTTCAGTTCCCACGGCCTGTGTATTCATAGAAATGTTCAGCATATTTCCACCAAATCCAAAAAAGAATAATGTGATCATTAGTTGTGTGGAAGAATTGGCAAATCCCAGCAACGGCAGGGTAGTAGCATATAAAGCAGAAGCAAGCATCACAATGATGCGACTACCATATTTTGCTACAAGAAAACCAGCTATTGGTAATGAGCAAAGTAATCCAACCGGCAGACAAAGCAGAATCCCGCCAAGCGCAGCACTATTGAGTTGTAATTTGGCTTGTATATCAGGAATACGGGATGCCCAGGACGCGAAGCAGATTCCTGCAAGAAAGAAAAAACTACTTACGGCAATTCTGTGGAGACGTCGTTGTATCAGGGGCATAAAAAATAGCAAATTACTTTAAGCAATTTGCTATTAGGAATTTATTCCGGAAAAGACAGATTAATTTCTTTCTTTCTGCAAAGAAGATTTCTGAACATCCTTTTTCTTAGGATCAGCAATCGCAGAGGCCAGCTTTACCGCTCCATATGCATTTAGTATTCCACCGGAAACACTCAGATCAGAAAGAGGAACCATCTCATTTTCTGTTCCTGGTTTCTTTGCTTTTACCACGGGCATCACGGCAGATTTCTCAATACAATACTTTACTTCTTCAGGACTGAGATTTGGGAAATACTCCAGGATCAGAGCAGCAACGCCTGTCACAACCGGAGCAGCCATACTGGTCCCGTCGAGATTTCCATATTTATTACCTCCCGGAAGTGTAGAATAGATTCGTGTACCAGGAGCAAATACATCTACTTCCTTTTTACCATAATTAGAAAAGGATGCCGTATAACTTTTAAAATTCTCTTCGGCCCTGGGATCACTGCTAGCTCCAACTGTAATCCAGTTTTTCGCATGAGATCGCGAATTTTTATAATTTGGATTGGGAAAATTATCCACTGAATCAACATTTTCTGCATCATTTCCAGCAGCGTGAATGAGTAATACACCTTTGGATTCTGCATATTTAACAGCATCATCAACCCATGATTTTTGAGGAGAGAGATTTTTTCCAAAGCTCATATTGATAACCTTCGCACCATTGTTCACTGCATATCTGATGGCTAAAGCAATGTCTTTATCGTGCTCATCTCCGTTCGGTACTGCGCGTACCATCATAATCCTGACATTATCTGCAATGCCGTTTATTCCTATTGCATTATTTCTCTCAGCACCGATAATTCCGCTTACATGAGTTCCATGCATGGGATCAGATGCCATAATATCATTATTGCCATAGACACTATCCGTAATATCATTTTCATTATCCTTTACGATATCGCCACGATAATTTTTAGGAGCCGTTTCCTTTATTTCCATTTTCTTTTCTTCCCTGTCTGCCTGTTCAGTAAAGTCGGAGATGAAAGTAGTATTTGTCATATCCATGATATGATTTTCCTTGAAAAGGTAGAGCAGGACAGATCTTGCTGTACGAGTATCCATATCTTTTGCTAAAAAACTGTCCAGATCATTTCCTGTATATTCTTTCCTGCCCATGGCAACCTGGAGAAGACTATCGCTTTTAATGCAGGCACTAACCACACGTTTCAACATAAGCAGATCTACTCCGTCATTGCTTCCATCACCCATGATCTTCTTTTTTGCTTTCACCCACATTTCATAATGTTCACGGCTTTCGGAGTTCAAGCTGTCTTCGGCAATATTTTTGTTGTCGAATATTTCTTTGTATTTATAATACACTCTCCCTTCTTCCTGTGAATCATCTTTCACATTTGTACCATCTTTTCCTCCTATAAAATTCCATCCATGAATATCATCTACATAACCGTTATGGTCATCATCAATGCCGTTGCCAGGGATTTCTCCCGGGTTTGTCCATAAAATATGAACCAGATCCTCCTGTAAAGTATCCACTCCTGAATCTATCACAGCAACCAATACCTGTTTGCTTTTAAGATTTTTTAAACGCAGGAAATCATATGCCTTATCCAGGCTGATTCCATACACACCGTCTTTTTCCTTATCGAGGAGATGCCATCCCTTAACAAGTTCTGATTTATTATAAGTACCCTGTGCAAAAGATGCTGAAGAAAATAATGCAAGGAATAGAAAGAATAAAATCTGTCTGATACGAATATTCATCATGGAGTATTTATGGAACAAGAAATCGTTCAAGGAATATTTCCCGTTATATGATTATTTTAAATTATTTGGACCCGCAAAGATCGACTTATGTTTAATATATATGTTAATCGAATATAGGGTTTTAACGGTTCTTTAATTGGAACACAAAAACCACTCGCCTGTTTTTTGCTCTTCCTTCTGCATTGTCATTTGTTGCAACAGGCCGGAAATCACCATAACCCTTAGTCTGGATACGGCTCGCAGAAATTCCTAATTTTATAAGTACTTTTTTGACTGTTTCTGCCCTGTTTATGGAAAGCTTCTGGTTATAAGCCGGATTGCCCACGTCATCAGTATGGCCTTCAATAACTAAATCAAGGTCCGGATTTGCTTTCAGGCTGTCTGCCAGCTCCTTTATGGGCGGATATGATCCCTCGGTAAGACGGGTACTGTTGATATCAAACATAATATTTGCAGCCACAAGTTGCGCCCGTTTATTAATGGATGCTTTAACAACAGGACAACCCTGGTTTTCCGCAGGACCCGGCTGATCAGGACACTTATCCAATTCATCATTAACTCCATCATTATCCCTATCCGGTATCGGGCATCCGTGATATCTTGCAGGTCCAGGAACTGTTTTACAGGAATCTTCTTCATCATTCACTCCATCCTTATCTGTATCCGGAATTGGGCATCCATGGTAACGGATCAGACCAGGGACCGTTTTACAGGAATCTTCCTCATCATTTATACCATCATGATCAGAATCCGGTATCGGGCACCCATGCCATCTGGGGGGTCCGGGAATCGTCCTGCATGAATCATCCTGATCCGGAGTTCCATCATTATCCGAATCTTTTGGAGGTTCGGAAACCGGCTTAGGATTATTTAACCATATACCAAATGATCCTCCAAACACCTGATTATGAAAGCTTGATGGGTACAAGGCAGTATAAGCATTTGTAAGACCCCGGTTGAAATAGGCGCTGATAAAAACATTTCCAAATTCAAAACCTGCTTTTGCAACTAAGCCTATATCATAGGTTTTATATTTTTGGGGGCCTAAGCCAACAGGCAGGTCTTCCGTGCCTGACTGATAAATATAATTGGAAGAATTATATTGTAAAACCCGGTTCTGATACGATTGGTTAGCGCTGTAAATAAACGCAAAATAAGGGCCGGCACTAATAAAAAAATGATTTTTCTGATCTTTGGAAAGAGAAAGTTTCCAGGTTAAATAGAGTGGAATTTCAACGTAATTCAGGTTTAATGTGTTCTGATTATATAGCGTATCTGTTTGATATACGCTCGAATCATAGTACCTCTGAAATTGATTTCCCTTGGAACTATAAAGAATACCCGGCTGCAGATACAGGTTATATTTACCAAAAGGGATTTCGGCCAGAACGCCCAGTTCAAATCCGGTATTCGGTGAAAAATAATTCCCTCTGGCAGTATCATAACCAGGTATCGAATTTTTTTCTATGAAGTTAGAAGATTGAATTCCGCCCAGGGCAGACAATCTTATCTGGGCAGGAAGAAAGGTGAATACCAGAAGGGAGAAGATGAGGACTAATAAGTTACGATAAATTCTGATCGGGTTCATTGGATATATAAACGCCGGTGTAAATTTTATATTATATGGTTTGAGGCTTAACGCTTAAGGCTGAATGCTTAACGCTTAACGCCTAACGCTGAACGCTTAAAGCCTAACGCGTAACGCTAACATAAAAGCGTTAAACGTTCCGCGTTAGGCTTTAGGCGTTAAGCGTTCAGCGTTAAAGGTCAAACTGGATCCCCTGTGCAAGAGGTAACTTGGTCGAATAATTAATTGTATTCGTCTGCCGCCTCATGTAAGATTTCCAGGCATCACTTCCACTTTCCCTTCCGCCTCCGGTCTCTTTTTCTCCGCCAAAAGCCCCTCCGATTTCGGCACCGGATGTACCAATATTCACATTAGCGATCCCACAATCACTGCCGTTTTGGGAAAGGAATTGTTCAGCTTCGCGCAGATTCAGTGTCATGATAGCTGAAGAAAGTCCCTGAGGTACATTATTCTGAATTTGAATTGCCTCGTCCAGCGTTTTATATTTCAGTAAATAAAGAATCGGGGCAAATGTTTCCTGTGTAACGATTTCGAATTCGGGTTTCACTTCTGCGATACATGGTTTCACATAACATCCACTTTCATACCCGGCGCCTGATAAAACTCCGCCTTCAACCACAAAATGGCCGCCCTGTTTTTTGCAGGCTTCAATAGCCTTCTCATACATATTAACTGCCTGCTTGTCAATAAGCGGACCTACATGATTTTTTTCATTCAGCGGATCTCCAATTTTTAACTGTGTATATGCACTGACCAGTTTATTTTTTATTTTTTCATAAATCTTTTCCTGAATGATGAGCCTTCTTGTACTTGTACACCGTTGACCTGCGGTTCCTACAGCTCCAAACAAAGCTCCCGTGACTGCAATATCAAGGTCTGCATGTTCACTAATTACGATTGCATTATTACCGCCGAGTTCTAAAATAGATTTCCCCAGTCTGGAGGCAACCACTCCAGCCAGGGCCCTGCCCATGCGGGTGGATCCGGTTGCAGAAACCAGCGGAATACGGTGATCCGCACTCATCCATTCCCCAGCTTCCCGCCCTCCCGTTATGATATTACTAACGCCTTCCGGCACTTCATTTTTTTTGAAAATTTCTGAAATAATCAACTGGCAAGCGACTGAACATAACGGTGTTTTTTCCGAACCTTTCCAGATAACAACATTTCCACAAACCCAGGCCAGCATACTATTCCAGCTCCATACAGCGACTGGAAAATTAAATGCAGAAATTATTCCTACAATCCCCAGAGGATGCCATTGTTCATACATGCGGTGCAGTGGTCTTTCACTATGCATGGTAATTCCATGAAGCTGACGTGAAAGACCAACGGCAAAATCACATATATCAATCATTTCCTGTACTTCTCCGAGCCCTTCCTGTAGGCTCTTGCCCATTTCATAACTTACGAGACTTCCAAGTGCATGTTTTTTTTCGCGAAGTGCTTCACCCACCTGGCGAACCATTTCACCACGCTTCGGAGCAGGCCAGGTTCTCCAAATTAAAAACGCCTCCTGGGCCTGAAGAATTATTTGATTATAATTCTCTGCAGTAGTTTCTGAAACTGCTGCAATCTTTTTTCCGTCGACGGGAGAAAAGGATTCAATGGTTTGTTTCGGATTATCATACCATTTCAATCCGGTAGAGCTTCCGGGATTACGCGCATGAACACCAAGTTCTTTTAAGAAATCCATATCATTCGATTGAAAACGCAAGTTATTAAGAAAGTATGGGAGTATGGAAGTATGGAGGTATGGGAGTATGAGAATGAACTTACTTAAAATAAAAGACCATCCCCTGGAAGGGGATAGTCTTTGCCAATACTTTGTAAATTATTATTAAAAGTGAAGAACCAGGTTGGTCCATAAACGGGTTCCATTATAACCCATCTGTACAGCATCAAAGGGACCGCCGGATTCACTGTCACCCCATGAAGCGCTTTTAGCACCAGCGGTAGCTGAAATATCAGGATGAACGTTGAATATATTATCAACACCTATGATCCAAGATACGTTTTTGGTAATTTTATAAGACAGGTATAGGTCGGTCGTCATTTTGGGATTGAACACAAAATTTTCAGGAACTGTTCCGGTTCCATTGTCCAGTTCAACGTAGGGGTCATATCCAAGACCCGCGTCGGAAATACCAGCTCCTCCAGGCTGCCCGGGCTGTGCGCCTGCCGCTGTAGCATACCCATAACCCTGTGTTGTCAGTTTACCATAATATGTAAGATGAGTACCTATTGAAAATTGGTTTATATCATATTCAAGGTTCATTGAAAATTTTGTGTGCGGTGCAGAGGCAATTAAGAAAGCCTGTTCACGTGTGCTAAAAAAAGTCTGCCGGTCAAAATAATTATCATTCAGCGGAGCCGGGATATTTATTTTGTCTATAGTAATCGTCTGAATATTTCCTGCAAATAATAGTTTAATTCCTTTATTACCCCATCGTTTGCTATATTCCAATACGATATCAACTCCTTCGTTTGTTGTGTTCACTGCATTTGCAAAGAACTGCACTGAATTAAGCGGCGGAGTTGCAGGGATATAGGGAGCCAACACTGAATCTGATGCCGAGAATTGTCCTGAGAATATGATTCGATTCTTCAACTTGATAAGGTAACCATCAACAGTAACCGTAAAATTATTTACAGGTTTCCATGCAAAACCAAGGCTGTAATTCACAGAGGTTTCTTGTTTCAAAGGTGGTATACCCGCCGCTTTTGCAACTGCGCTGGTATTCGGAGCCAGCCAAATATATTGCAGGCTGCCGGCTACTATATTCGTATTGATATTACTGAAGTTGATCTGCTGGAGAGAAGGCGCACGAAAGCCAGTGCTTACGGAACCTCTCAGATTAAAATTATCCGTCAGCTTATAACGGGTAGCAAATTTGTAAGTATTTACAAAACCAAAATCGGAATAGTTTTCAAGCCTTAATGCACCATCGACCAACCATTTTTCTGTTACGTCAAGAGATCCTTCCAGGTAGCCGCCCACATTTGTACGGCTTGCATTTACAACATCCGTAGGTCTGAATCCCGGAAAACCCTGTGAGCCTGACGCTACATCTCTGGTATCGCCTGTGATCGGATAATATTTTTGTGTTGGAGGATAACTTGCATAAGAAGCCTCTTCGCCTTGGAATATTTGATAATTTTCGTATCGGAATTCAAGTCCGAATGAAAAAGTTAGTCCGTGGGCAATGGAATTGAATCTTCGACTGACATCTAAATTGCTCGTGTTCTGCAAAAAATCAAATCCTCCGTCGTCAAATCGATTTTGGGTGGCAACTACATTCTCTGGCAGTGTTGCATTGAAAGTTTTGTTGCCATAATAATGAAAATTATTATAACCTATCACATTACTAAGATCCCAGTCCCAGTTGTTTCCTACAGTACCTCTGATTCCGGCAGCAAATGAGACGTCTTTAATATAAACATCTTCCTGTGGGTTATAATAGACATTAGCTGTATCCAGTGAACCAGGAGTAGGGTCGAATACACGCATTATGCTTGGAACAAAGAGAAGATTTCCGTTAGCATCTGTCGGGTATTTTTCCGGATGGTCATAGAAATTTCTGGTCCATGCATAAACATTGGAATGCTTATAATTATATCCGCCAAAAGAATAAAATGTTGTCTTTGTTCCTACTATCGGAATTTCTAAATTATACATAGCACCTCCGGAAGTAATGGATCCATCTCCAAAAGCTCTTCTGTATTCGGCAATATAAGGAGCTACTTTTTTAGAACCTGGATTGGTCGACCAGTTCGTATCCGGAAGCGCTCTGAACGTTTTGCCTATCGTAAGGAAATTAGCACCAATATTGATAAACCCTCCGTTCTTTCCAATCGGCAGACCGTAATTCAGATCGATCTTCAGGGTTCTGCCGTCTATATTTGTTCCAGTATAATACTGGCTTGGATCCACATTGTTCAAAGTATTATAAGTAGGGTCGCTATAACCACTTACCCCAATTTGTGCGTAGAGTTTATTTACATCTTTTTTAAGAATAATATTAATAACCCCGGCTATGGCGTCTGAACCGTATTGAGCGGATGCACCGTCACGTAAAATTTCTACCCGGTCGATAGCGGCTTCAGGTATTGCATTCAGGTCAGTGCCGGAATTCCCACGACCCCTTGTTCCAAATTCATTTACAAATGCAGATAAATGACGACGCTTGCCATTAACCAAAACTAAAGTTTGGTCATATCCGAGACCCCTGAGACTTGCAAAATCAATAGCATCAGATCCATCCGCACCGCTTTGCTTATTGTAATTAAAGGAAGGAACAGCCATGTTTAACTGCGATTCAAGATTTGGGGCAGAGGTCGTTTGCTGCAGTGAATTTAACTTCACAATGTCAACCGGGACCGGACTTTCAGTTCTTACCCTGGGAAGACCCCGGTTGCCTGTTACAACAACTTCACCCAGGTCAGTTAAACTTTCTTCCAGTGCTATGGTTATGTCTGATTGTGCGCCTACCTTAACTGTTTGGGTTTTATAACCAACTGCACTTATTTCGATTACATCATTTGCGTTGGCCTGTATCTTAAATAAACCCTGGTTATCGGTAGTTGTTCCCTTATTGGAAGATTTGATTTTTATGGAAACCCCTGATATAGCGGCTCCGGTTTTAATGTCGGTTATTTTGCCTGTAATAGTTGACTGTGCAAAAATTAATGAGGAACTTAATAAAAATATGCCCGACAGTAGAAGCAGTTTTCTCATAGTACACAATTTTGGTTAAGGGAAGGTAGGCTTAAAATTAAAATATATGATAAAATCGGTACTGATTTATTCAAATAAATTCAAAATACCCTTGAATATTTAATATTATAGAAAATAATATTCTTTCACGAATTCTAATTTATGTGTTTTTCATGAAATGACTTTCAGTTTGCCATTTACTTTTAGAGAGATGCAAATGGGTGAAAGTTTCAGGCGTTAAGCTTTTAGCTTTAAGTATTAAACCGAAGGTTTAATACTGTTCCTGTTCACTGGGGAAATCATTCGACTTAACATCTTTAATATATTGTTGTACGGCTTTTGTAATCGGATCATGCAGATTGAGGTATTGACGAAGGAAGCGGGGCTTGAATTCAGTATTAATACCCAGGAGATCGTGCATGACCAGTACCTGTCCGTCGCAATATTTTCCTGCGCCAATTCCGATAACAGGTATGCTGACTGTTTCTGCAACTTCTTTAGCAAGCGCAGCGGGAATTTTCTCCAGCACAATTGCAAAACAACCCGCTTGTTCCAATAATCGCGCATCGGTTTTTAATTTACTGGCTTCCATTTCTTCTTTTGCACGAACTGTGTAAGTTCCGAATTTATAAATGGATTGTGGTGTGAGTCCAAGATGTCCCATAACGGGTACTCCGGCAGCCAGAATTCTTTTAACAGACTCAAGTACTTCTTCTCCACCTTCCAGTTTTACTCCATGAGCTCCTGTCTCTTTCATAATCCGGATGGCTGATATCAGGGCTTCTTTTGAATTGGATTGATATGATCCGAATGGAAGGTCTACTATTACAAGTGATCGTGCGACGCCCCGAATCACAGATGAAGCATGATAAATCATTTGATCAAGCGTAATAGGCAGCGTAGTTTCATGACCTGCCATTACATTCGAAGCCGAATCCCCAACCAGGATCACATCTATGCCCGCCTGGTCAAATAAACGTGCAAAGGAAAAATCATATGCTGTGATCATGGAAATCCGTTCCCCATTCACTTTCATATTCTGAAGTATATGGGTCGTAATTTTTTTTGGAACCATTTATTTATGTTGAATGTTAAAGATAATCCGTTTCAACTTAATGCTTAACGCTCAACGCTGAACGCTGAACGCGACACGCTAACTTGGTACCGTTTGCATTTCTCTGTAAAGTGCTTGTATCATACCATCGGCAAGCCCAATTTTAGGAACGAAAATTTCTTCCGCATCAATCCAACGCATTACATTTATATAAATCAGGAGTGCCGGAACAATTACATCTGCGCGGTCTTCTTTGAGATTGTACAACCGCATACGGTCAGGAACGGAAAAACTATTCAGTTCTTTATAATAGTCTTTTAATAATTCGAGTGGCAGTGGCTTTCCATCTTTTCTTTTAGAGAGAGAAAATACTTTATTGATATTTCCACCGGAACCAATAGCAGTAATATGTTTTACCATGGTCCTCATTTCTTTCTTGAGAAAATCCTTCATCTGATCCCAGTGTGCTTCTGTTACCTGGTTTTTAATAAGGCGTATTGTACCTATATTAAATGATTTCTTAAAAAGAAGCCGGTTATCTGCAAAACAGGTCAACTCGGTACTTCCGCCTCCAACGTCAATATATAAATATGAATTCTCGCTGTTTAAGTTTTCTGCAATATGGTTCTCATAAATATATGCAGCTTCATCATCACCACTGATGATCTCTATCCGAATTCCGGTAGCTCCTGCAACGGCTTCAATAATCTCGGGACCATTTTTCGCATCCCGCATGGCCGATGTAGCCGCAGCTTTAAAATTTTTAACCTGGTAGGCATCCATGAGGAATTTATAGGAACGAATCGTATTGAGTAACATGGAAGTTTTCATTTCTGAAATTTCCTTCTTTTCGAATACATCCATTCCCAGCCTGAGCGGAACACGAACAAGATTAAGTTTTTCGAAAAATGGTTTTTTCTCTGATTCAATTACCTCTGTAATCAATAACCTGGCTGCATTACTACCAATATCAATTGCTGCCAATATCATGGGCTGGATTTTATGCTGGAACGGTTAGTTCAGATTTAGCTATGGGTAAGGAATCTATCAAAACAGGCCCTTTATTTATTTTCTGACTTAGGTATTGATAAATTTCGATCTGCGAGCGCACTTTTTTTGATTGATCTTTTTTATATTGATTCTGTAAATTATTGTCAAGCCATCTTGCTTTTACATTATCAGAAAGCTGTATTTCAAGAATTTCCTTCAATTCCTGCCTGATTTTTGAATCCAGTACGGGACATGTTGCTTCAACACGGTGATCCAGGTTGCGTACCATCCAATCGGCCGAAGATATATAAACTTTTTCTTTACCCTGATTGTGAAAAATATAAATTCTCGCATGTTCAAGGTATTCATCCAGAATACTGATGGCCTTGACTGGTTTTTTGAATTTTTTATTTTCGGGCATCATACAGAAGATTCCGCGAACAACCAGTTTAATCTCAACACCGGCACGTGCAGCCTCATATAATTTATAAATGAGTTCCTCATCAGAAAGTGAATTTACTTTTAATGTGATGGATGCCCTTTTTTTATTTTTAGCTGCTTTGATTTCCGCATTAATCATGTGATTTAATTCCTTGCGCAAATAAATAGGACACGGAATTAATGTTTTGCAGGCCTTCAGAGGCGCCGGACCTTCCTTCCATTTTTCCATATAGGTGAACATACGGTTCACATCTGCCATGATATTTCGATTAGAAGTAAGCAGACAATGGTCGCTATAAAGCATTGCTGTTTTCTCATTCAGGTTTCCTGTACTTACAAATCCATAATAAATGGAGCGGCTTCCTTTCATTTTCTTTATAAGACAAAGTTTGGAATGGACTTTCATGTTCGGTATCACATCAATTACTTTCACACCCTCTTCTTCCAGAATAACTTTCCATTCCAGGTTTGCTTCTTCGTCAAAGCGTGCCCTGTATTCCATCATGGCAGTTACCTGTTTACCATTCCTGACGGCATTGATAAGTGCATTGATCACTTTTGAGTTTGAAGCCAGCCGGTAACAGGTAACTTTAATTGTTGTGACCTCCGGATCAATGGCCGCTTCCCTTAACATATCGATCACTGTATTAAATGAATGATAGGGAAAATGCAGCATCACATCCTGCTCCATCACAATATCTGTAATGCGGTTTGCTCTGCTGACAAGAGGATGCGAAAATGGCTTTTTACGTTGCCCCTTTTTCGTAAATACGTCCGGGAAATCCATGAAATGCCTGAAATTATGAATTCGCCCGCCTGGTATTATGGTTCCCTTTTTTGCCAATGAAAGACCCTTGATCAGAAAATCCAGCAGGTCCACATCCATTTCCTTATCATAGATAAAACGTACGAATTTTCCTTTACGGCGATTTTTCAACCCTTTTTCAATTTTTTCTATGAGGGATGTTGACAAGTCATTATCGATATCTATTTCTGCATCTTTTGTAACCTTGAAAACCCAGGAACGATATCGCTCATAACCAAAATAACTAAATATGCTTTTCAGATTATAACGAATTATATCCTCCAGTAAAATGATATGGTGTTCATCAGCTGAAGGAGAAGGCAGGATTACAAACCTGCCAAGCGTGCGGCTGGGAATTTCTATAAGTGCATATTTTTTTTCTTCTTTATCTGAAGATTTCCTTGAAAGTACGACTCCGAGATAGAGAGATTTTTCCCTTAAATAAGGAAATTGAGGAATACTCTGGATCATTAAAGGGATGATATTGGCACGTGCTTCTTCCTCAAAATAATTCTGAACAAATTTTTGCTGGTCTTTATTAAGATCTTTTTCAGTTATCAGAAAAATTTTTTCATTTTTCATTTCAGCATAAATATTCCGCCATATCTCATCAAATCTTTCCTGTTGTTGCAGTACGATGGATTGAATCTGCAGGAGAATCTTGTCCGGAGCTGTTTCCATATGCATATTCAGTTTACCCTTGCCACTGAATTCTTTCATGCGGTTCAGGGCAGCTACCCGAACTCGGAAAAACTCATCCAGATTGTTTGAGAATATACCCAGGAATTTTACCCTTTCCCTAAGTGGAACGGAAAGATCGGCTGCCTCCTGCAATACCCGACCATTAAAAGCCAGCCAGCTGATATCTCTTGGAATGGTTTTTCTTTTCATGATACCCATGTTTCCATTTATTGCAAAGTAAGAGGAAATCAAATTTGCACATTTTAAAATTTGTAAATTTTCGAATTGTCATAATTTATTAACACTGAAAGGGTTGCAGTTCACTATTACCATCATTTTGAGCGATGTTTATTATTAAGATGACCGTTTTTGTCGTGGTTATCCACATTTTCGAATATCCATCCACCGGCAGGCAGGTTCAATTTCCAAATTCTCCTTTGTTTTCTTTGAAAATCTGAGAATTATCCCGACCTTCGCCGTCCAAAATTCCGATGGTATGTCTAGAGTATGTCAGTTAACAGGCAAGAGGCCAATTACAGGAAACAGTGTTTCGCACTCAAATATTAAAACGAAACGCCGCTTTTTACCAAATTTACAACAGAAGCGTTTTTTCCTGGCTGAAGAAGACAAATGGGTTAGCCTGAAGCTTTCTACTGAGGGTATCCGGACAATCAACAAAAAAGGTCTTTATGCTGTTGTAAAGGAATTACGTAAGTCCGGAGAAAAGATCTAAATAGTCCCAGCTCAATAAATTTATAAATTCAGTAAAATGGCAAAGAAAGGAAGCAGGGTTCAGGTGATCCTCGAATGTACCGAACACAAGACCAGCGGAAAACCAGGAACAAGCAGGTATATTACCGTTAAAAATAAAAAGAACACTCCGGAAAGACTGGAGCTAAAGAAATTCAATCCGATTTTAAAGAAAGTAACCGTTCATAAAGAAATTAAATAATCATGGCAAAAGCAGCAAAGACCGCGATTAAGACTAAAGATGCACGTGCAGCGGCTGAAGCGAAAAACTGGACAAAAGTAATTAAGGCAGTACGTAGTCCAAAGACTGGTGCTTACACTTTCAAGGAGGCTATAATCCATAAGGATAGTATCAAATCATTTCTTTCGCAGAAATAATAAATGCCCGAATATTTTTATCCAAGCTGTTCCCTACCGGAGCGGCTTTTTTCTTTAGGAATCATTAAAAAAACCGGAGATGGGATTCTTTGATAAACTTTTCGGAAAAAAGGAAAAGCAGACCCTGGATGAAGGACTCCAAAAAACAAAGGAAAGTTTTTTTACACGGGTCGGAAAAGCCATTGCCGGAAAAACAACGGTAGATGAAGAAGTGCTGGATAATCTGGAAGAAGCACTCGTTAGTGCGGATGTGGGCGTTGACACGACCATTCAGATAATCGAACGGATAGAAAAAAGAGTTGCCCGTGATAAATATCTCAATACGGATGAGCTGAATGGAATACTTCGGGATGAAATTGAATTGTTACTTAAGGAAAGCGGAGCGGATAATGTGCGAAATTTCGAAGTCCCTGATAAAAGACCCTATGTTGTTTTAGTTGTTGGAGTTAATGGGGCCGGGAAAACAACGACGATCGGTAAGCTTGCATATAATTTCAAAAAAGCCGGGTATAGTGTTTTACTTGGCGCCGCCGATACTTTCAGGGCAGCTGCTACAGATCAACTGAATATATGGAGTGAAAGAGCTGGAGTCCCCATCATCAGGCAGGGAATGGGAGCAGACTCAGCTTCTGTAGCATTTGATACTGTTCAAAGCGGGTTGTCGAAAGGGACTGATGTGATCATTATAGATACTGCCGGCCGTCTGCATAACAAAACTCATTTAATGGAGGAACTGAGCAAAATTAAAAGGGTTATGAAAAAACTTATACCGGAAGCTCCGCACGAGATATTGCTGGTATTAGACGGAAGTACCGGGCAGAATGCCCTGGAGCAGGCCAGGCATTTTACTGCGGCAACTGATGTAACATCCATGGCTATTACTAAACTTGACGGAACTGCAAAAGGAGGGGTGGTCCTGGCAATTGCCAGCCAGTTTAAAATTCCGGTAAAATATATAGGAGTCGGCGAGAAAATTGATGATCTTCTTTTATTCGACAGTCATGAATTTGTTGACAGCCTGTTTAAAGAACAAATTTCTTAAGCATTAAGATTATCCGATTCCTTCATTCCCGCTTTTAGGATGATCCATCCGATTAATGCGGACAATATGGATGCAATCAATACCGCCACTTTGGAACTCTGAATCAGTTCATCATTCGAATTAAAAGCAAGGTTGCTGATAAAGATGGACATGGTAAATCCAATACCTGCCAAAAGTCCCATTCCAACCAATTTGGTAGTATTCATGCCTTCCGGAAGTTTGGCTATGCCCAGACCAATGCCCAGCAAACTAAAACCGGCAATTCCCAATGGTTTACCAATAAACAGCCCTAATGATATACCAAGACTGTTTGAACTGAATATTTCTGCTTTCCAGGAAGATGGCAGGTGGATGGCAGTATTAGCCAAAGCAAACAGTGGAATGATAATAAAATTCACGGGTTTATGTAAAACGTGTTGCAGGAATGAAGAGGGTTGTTGGACCATGTTTTTACGAAAGGGTATGGTGAACGCAAGCATTACGCCACTCAGGGTAGGATGGACGCCTGATCTGTATAAGAAATACCAAAGCAGAATTCCAGGAATCAGGTAAGCCCAAAGCGAGAAAACTTTCATCCGGTTAAGTAAAAGTAATATCAGAAAAAGACCCAGTGCCAATGAAAGATAAAAAAAGGAAAAAGACTGCGTATAGAATATTGCAATGATGATAACAGCTCCCAAATCGTCTATAATTGCAAGGGCGGTCAGGAATATTTTTAGCGATAGGGGTATCCGTTTTCCAATGAGGGACAAAACTCCCAGCGAAAATGCAATATCCGTAGCCATCGGGATGCCAATACCTGCCTGTTCCGGCTTGCCATGGTTGAATAAAAAATGAATCAGCGCCGGAACCAGCATGCCGCCAACGGCTGCAAGTATTGGAAGGGTTGCATTTTTAAAAGATGATAATTCTCCTATATAAAGCTCACGTTCAATTTCAAGTCCTACCAATAAAAAGAAAATGGTCATCAAACCATCATTGATCCATTCCTCAATCCGAAAAGGTATGATTAGCTGACCAATATGCAGGGTCGCTTGAGTATGCCATAAATGGATAAAATCAGGTCCGATGGAAGAATTGGCAATCAGGAGCGAAATAGTTGTGCAGAAAATTAAGATCAGTCCGCCTGCTTTCTCACTATTAAAAAACTGCTGGAACAAAACGCTCGGTACAACCTTTTTCATAGATTTCGAAGATAAGGTTTTAAGGCTTAAAGCGAAAAGCTTAAGGCGAAAGGCTTTCAATTGATAATTTTTTTGTTAAATAAATTTGGACTATGGACCTTATTTAAGATTGAATTTTGCCTTAAGCCTTAAGCCTTACGCTTTAAGCTTAATGTCTTAATTTTGCCCCGCATGAAAACGAAATCAATCCAGCGTGACAAGGTAAATATCATCACACTTGGATGCAGTAAGAATATGGTGGATAGCGAGGTGCTCAGCGGACAACTGCGCGCTAATGGAATCGATGTTTTGCATGAAAGCACAAAACGCGGGTCCAATATCGTGGTCGTGAATACCTGCGGATTCATCGACAAGGCCAGGGAAGAATCTGTAAATACAATTCTTGAACAGGTTGCTTTGAAAAAAAAAGGAAGCCTGGATAAGGTATATGTAACTGGATGTCTCAGCCAACGATACCGGGATGACCTTGAAAAGGAAATTCCGGAAGTGGATGCATGGTATGGTACAATGGAAATGCCATTGCTTCTTAAAAAATTAAATGCTGATTATAAAGCCGAATTGCTGGGTGAAAGATTGCTTTCAACGCCGCAGCATTATGCCTACCTTAAAATATCCGAAGGATGCAACCGTACCTGCGCATTCTGTGCAATTCCCCTGATGCGCGGAGTTCATTTAAGTAAACCCATGGAAGCCATTATTCAGGAAGCGCAGAATCTTGTTCGTATGGGCGTAAAGGAAATCATGCTGATTGCGCAGGAACTCACTTATTATGGATTGGATATTTATAAGAAAAGGGTTCTGCCCGACCTGATGAACCGGCTGGCCGACATAGAAGGACTTGAATGGATCAGACTTCATTATGCCTACCCCAGTAAGTTTCCACTTGAAATTCTGGATGTAATGCGCGACCGGGATAATATCTGCAATTATCTGGATATGCCCTTGCAGCATGCCAGCGATTCCATGTTAAAAGCTATGAAACGTCAGATCACGCGCTCCGAAATGTCTGAACTGATTTATGCAGTTCGTGAAAAAGTAACGGGTATTTGCTTGCGAACCACCCTGATTGCCGGATTTCCCGGTGAAAAGGAATCAGACATATCTGAATTGAAGGATTTTCTGACAGAACATCGTTTTGACAGGGTCGGAATCTTTACCTATTCTCATGAAGAAGGCACTTCTGCCTATGATCTTACAGATGATGTTCCAACAGAAGTAAAAGAAGAACGCGCCAGGGATGTGATGGATCTGCAACAGGAAATTTCTTATGAAAAAAACCAGGAAAAAATAGGAAAAGTATTCAAGACCATTGTTGATAAAAAAGAATCGGGCCGGTATATCGGAAGAACGGAGTTTGATTCTGTTGAAGTGGATAATGAGGTAATTATAGAATCACCCTCCCCTTTAATGATCGGCAGCTTTGTTTCAGTGAAGATGACGAAGGCATATGATTTTGACCTGGAGGGCCATGTATTGACATCTGAATCGTTTAACTGAACAAAATAAATATTTTGCTGTTAGGTGAACACCGGAAGACCAGTAGCTTATTTCAGTTTATCACTTATGAATTTCACTGCCCAAAGAGTTCCCTACCAACATACAGGATATTTTTCCAGGATTATAACAGATTATCTGAGTGGAAATGAATTCCTGAAAAATTATTATGAACATCCGGTTACTTTTTCCGGAATTGAAGATGCCATAATTCAGCGGGAGAAATTTCCTACAGACCGCCGTTTACTCGTCAAATCACTGGAAACACAATATGCCGATTTGCCCATTCATGATGCTGTAAAGAAAAATCTGGAAAGCCTTTCAGATAAAAATACTTTTACGGTTACTACTGCTCATCAACCGGCCATATTTACGGGTAACCTGTATTTCATTTATAAAATACTGCACACAATAAAAATTGCAGAAACACTTTCTGACCGCTATCCAAAACGACATTTCGTGCCCGTATTTTTTATGGGAAGTGAAGATGCGGATATTGATGAACTTGGAAATATTTATCTCGATAATGAAAAGCTGACCTGGGACACAAAACAAATCGGTGCGGTTGGAAGGATGCATATGGCAGGACTTGAAACAATCATTGAGCGGATAGAAGGCGAATTTGCTGGTGATCCCTTTGGACCGGAATTGATAAATCTGCTAAAAGATTGTTATCTGAAATCTGAAAATATTCAGCAGGCAACATTAAAATTGTTGAACCATCTCTTTGGATCCTACGGTCTGATAGTTTTGATACCCGATAATCGTATACTGAAGTCCGTTATGGGTGCTATTTTTAAAGACGATTTAACAACTCATATACCATTTGAAATCACCCGGAAAAATATTCAGCAGTTAAGCACACAATATCCGATTCAGGCGAATCCAAGAGAAATAAACCTTTTTTATCTCAAGGATGATATACGGGAAAGAGTGGAAATGAAAAATGAAAGTTATTATGTGAATAATACCAGCATACATTTTTCAGCTGAAGAAATGGAAAAGGAACTGGCTGGTTTTCCTGATCGGTTTAGTCCGAATGTAATATTGCGGGGACTTTATCAGGACAGCATTCTCCCAAATATAGTATTTGTGGGAGGAGGAGGTGAAATTGGCTACTGGCTTGAACTGAAACCCCTTTTCAATCATTATTGTGTACCATTTCCCGTTTTAATTTTAAGAGACTCCTTTTTGCTGATCAAAAAAAGCTGGAAGACAAAAATGGATAAAGCCGGGATTTCGGCAACAGATATTTTCAAACCGGAAGATAAACTTATGGAAGATTTCATCCGGCGTCATTCAAACCGCCAGTTAAACCTGGCACCCCAAATAGCTGATCTGAGTACATTTTATAATACATTAAAAAATATTTCCGGCGCGGTCGATAAGACCCTTGAACAACACGTGGATAAACTGGAATCACAGGCTTTACAAAAACTTGAAGAACTGGAAAAGAAAATATTGCGTGCTGAAAAGAAAAATCATGAGGATGTGCGTCGAAAGATTCATGAAATCCGTGAAGCCTTATTTCCGATGGAAAACCTTCAGGAGCGAATCGATAATTTTATACCCTGGTATTCGGAATATGGAAAAGCTTTTTTAGAGCTTATTTATTATCATTGTCTTGCATTGGATCAGGAATTTGTTATTTTAGAAGAAATTGGATAAAACCTGCAGTTCGATAATCTGGGAATTGCAGCCAGGTATTAGCTCATTAAGAGCATACAGGTATACAAACCATAAATGGTCTCTGTAAGGTTTCTGTAAAGTCTCTATAAGGTCTCTGTAAGCACCTTTAATCAAAATTGTTTTCCCATCCGTCTTTTTTCAATTTCGCTATTTTCTCTTTTACATCAGACTCAAGGGTTTTTTTGAAAGCTTCAACACTCGCGGAGATTTTTTCGTCAAAAGCTCCGAGGATGGATGCTGCCAGTATACCTGCATTTTTGGAAGCATTCAGGGCGACGGTTGCAACGGGTATTCCTGTAGGCATTTGAAGGATAGAGAGTATAGAATCCCAACCGTCCAGCGAATTGGAAGATTTGATAGGTACGCCAATCACCGGCAGTGATGTAAGGGAGGCTACCATCCCGGGCAGGTGTGCAGCACCACCAGCCCCAGCAATGATAACTTTAAATCCTCTTTCCTTGGCTTTTGTGGCATAGCTGACAAGACGTTGAGGAGTGCGGTGGGCAGAAACAATGGTTAGTTCAAAAGGAATTCCGAACGACTTAAGTAAATCTGCAGCTGGTTGCATAATCGCCAGGTCGCTGTCGCTGCCCATGATGATGGCCACATGATTCATACTGTTATTTGGGATTGATGTGATATGATCCGGAACTTTTGTTTTATGATTTTTGCTTTGTAAACCAGGTCGCTTTTTTCCGGGCTCAGGATGGTAATATGTCCCATTTTCCTTCCCGGCCTGGTTTCTTTTTTGCCATAAAGATGAAGAAAAATATTTTCCATTTTAAGAATCTCATCGATTCCTTCATAAACAGCATTGCCGGAATTCCCTTCACTTCCAGTTAGATTTACCATAGCGGCGTGTACAATATGCTTTGGATTACCCAGTGGATAATCCAGCATGACCCGCCACAGCATATCGAATTGTGAACTGAAATTCGCTTCGATAGTATGATGTCCGCTGTTATGTACGCGCGGAGCAGTTTCATTTACAAGAACATCTCCGTTTTTATCAATAAAAATTTCAACAGCAAATATGCCAGGTGATTTTAATTCCTTCACCACTTTCAATGCAATCGCTTCGACACGCCAGGACGTGTGTTGAGGAATTTCTGCAGGACTCAACTGGTAATCCAGCTGATTCAAAGTCTGGTTAAATATCATTTCAACTGCTGGATATAATGCCGTCTGTCCGGATGCATTTATCGCAATAATCTGGGAAATTTCTTTATGTATATCCACCTTTTTTTCCAGAACGGATGGCTGGTCAAAACCAAGATGCAGGTCCTTTTCTTCCGATAAAACCTGTACACCTCTTCCATCATAACCACCTGAAGCCTTTTTATGTACCGCGGGAAGAAAATCATAAAATTTTTTCAGGTCATCCTTTTTCTCTGTAATCCTGAAAACTGGGCTTGGTATTTCATTTTCCTTATAGAATTGTTTTTGCAGAATCTTGTCCCTGATAATACGAAGTGCAGAAGGTCTAGGATAAATTTTTACACCTTCATTTTCCAGCTTTTCCAGTGCTTCTACATTTACAGATTCTATTTCAATGGTTATGCCATCCAGTGTTTTTCCAAAATTATATACGTCATTAAAATTCCTGATATCACCTTTTACAAAATGATGGCAAAGATGAGCAGCCGGACATTCCGTGTCGTTTTCAAGAACCAGTGTCTCCACAGGATAATTGGCAGCAGCCTGTAAAAGCATTCTTCCCAGCTGGCCTCCGCCTAAAATTCCGATTTTGAGCATTTTTCCAATTATGGCGTGAAGATAAAACAATCTGGTTTTCAAGCCTTATTCAATGCTCTGACATAATAATATGGCCGGATTTTTGTTTTAATAAGTAACTTTATCCGTACCGATGCATATTATTATTTATTGCATAAAGAAAATCCGGTTTCTACCCCAGGCACTGCTCCTGCTTTGCTTTCATTTGACTTGTACAACCTCATTTTCTCAAAGTTCTGTATATAATGTTCGTTTTCTGGATAACCAGAAGTCATTTCCAAAAATAAGTGAAATGATGAGCCGGGAAGAAGATACCCTGCAGAAGCAATTCCAGGCAAAACAATTAGTTTGGCCGGCCCGCTTTGTTTATATACGCTCTTTTAAATACGACAGTGAAATGGAAGTGTGGGTTAAAAACAAACAAAGTGAAAAATACAAGTATTTCAAGACATACAAGATTTGTGCCCTGGCCGGTTCACTCGGTCCAAAGAGAATGGCGGGAGATTATCAGGTACCTGAAGGATTTTATTATATCAATGAATTCAATCCCCGCAGTCTGTATCATCTATCGTTGGGATTGAATTATCCGAATGCTTCTGACAGGATGCTGTGCGATCTTTCTCAGCCTGGCGGAGATATTTATATTCACGGAAGCTGCGTTACTACGGGTTGTATTCCCATTACTGACGGCCAAATCGAAGAACTCTACGTATTGGCAGCTCATGCGAAGGATATGGGACAGGATTTCATACCTGTTCATATTTTTCCCGTCAATTTTGACAATCCGAAAAGTGTAGCTTATCTGAATCATTTTTTGACAAATTTTAACGAGTACGTTCCTTTTGAGAAAAGTATGCAGAATGCTTTTTATTATTTTGAAAAAAATCACCAGGTACCCCCTGTCATTGTAAATTCAAAAGGTGAATATGTAATTGAAGAGGTCGGAGTGCCTGTAGTTTTATCTCCCAAAACTGATTCATGGACAACTAAAAAACTTTCTCATCCTGTACAACCAATCCCGGAGGAAGAACTTGCTGTGAGCGTGGATAAACTTCCATTATTTCCCGGTGGAAACCAGGCATTCAAAGTGTTTATAGATAAACTGAGTACAGATATGATCAAGGAACTCGAACCCGGACAAACCAAGGCATTTATATTGATGGAATATATTATTGATGAAAATGGTAAGACTATTTTTGCAAATGCAATCAGCGGGGGCAACGATAAAATGAATCTTAAAATTGAGAAAGCATTTACTAATATGGCATTGTGGACGCCGGCGGTACGGCAAGGTAAAAATGTTCCTATCAAACTCAAGCAGAACATCATGGTTGAAGCGCCGTGAGAAGTGTCTGAACAGTCTCCGAAGACCACTGCTGTAATACAATGCTTCTTCCCTGAATAAGTTTTTCAAACAAATCCTTTTGATAGTGCCGCACCGTAAGCAGGGTTAATCCATTTTCAATATGGACATTAAAAAGCTGCGATGCAGCGTGAGCAAGTTTTTCAATTTTATCGGGAATATTATCTATACATAATTGTAAAATAACAGCACCCGTTTGCAGAAGATTTGGCTGAATATGCAATTGGGAAAGTATATTATACAATCTGGCAGTACCTTCTTCTCCAACAAATGAAAAATCTTTTGAGCTTAGATGAATCAGAACCTGGTTTTGTTTTAGAACAATGATTGGTGGGAGGCTGGAGATGTGTTTAGCATGAATGAGTGTGCCCGGCAGATCCGGTTCCAGAAAACATTTCACCTGTAAAGGGATATTCTTATTCTGAAGGGGTTTGATTGTTTTGGGGTGAATAACCTGGGCACCATAAAATGCCATTTCAATTACTTCATCATAGCCAAGTTCACGGATGTATATGACATCGGGAAAGGATTTCGGGTCAGCATTCATAACTCCCTTTACATCCTTCCATATTGTCAGGCTTTCTGCATCCAGCAGGTTAGCAAATATGGCTGCAGAATAGTCACTTCCTTCTCTGCCAAGGGTGGTGCTTTCATTGGCCTCTGTAGCACCAATAAAACCCTGGGTAAGCACAATCTTTGTATTCTCAAACAAAGGAATAATTTGTTCCTTTATACGTGAAGTGGTTATTTCCCAATTGATATTCGCAGCTCGGAACTGATCATCCGTTGCAAAAACATCCCTAACATCCACCCATAGATTTGAAATACCTGTTGTTTGCAGAAAATAACTGATAATTGCCGAAGATAAAAGTTCACCAATGCATACAATCTGATCGTAGTAATAATTGAAGGTTTTTGCAGGCTTATCATGCAATAACCATTCTACTTCTGTAAAAAAATCAATCATTCTTAGTTGCATCAGGTTGTTATCCGCAGCTCCGAGAGATTCAGCAATCTCAATATGTTGTTGTTTAATTTTCCCGAAAAGCTCCAATGCTTTTGAAAGATCCCGGTTATAAAAAGCTTCAGCAACCTTTTCCAATGCATTGGTTGTTTTCCCCATGGCAGAAACTACGATCAGGATTTTTTCTGAATTATAGTTATTGAGAATAGACGGCAGGCTTCTGATTCTTGATACTGAATCCACACTGGCGCCCCCGAATTTAAAAACTTTCATGATTGCATATTTACAGAGGCGCAAAGATAATATGGTTGAAGATCGCAATAACTATGTTAAAAAAAACTTTCTGCTTCAATCAGTTCAAAAATCGATTGTATATTAATGGGAATTTGTGGACCTATGATGATATTAATATATAAACTTTATATTTCGATGATCCTGTTTTCAGGCATATATCCCATTAATGCTGATGTGCGGATGGATACAATGGAAACAGAAATTTTACAATTCGTAAACGACGACAGGAAACAACACGATCTCACACCCCTGCAGTTAAACGTTATGGAATCCTCTCTGGCTTTTAAACACAGTCAGGACATGGCAACCGGTAAAGTTAAATTTGGACATGATGGCTTTAATTCCAGGGCTAAATCCATACAAAAATCTGTGGGCGCCGTAGAAGTAGGTGAAAATGTGGCTTCCGGCCCAATGAATGCAAGAGAAGTGGTGGATGGCTGGTTAAATAGCCCGGGTCATAGAAAAAATATTGAAGGTAATTTTATCCTCACAGGAATTGGATACGCCAGAGATAAGAAAGGTAATATTTATTTTACACAGATTTTTTCCAGGTAATGATGGGGAGTTGTTTCTTTTAATGGCCATGGCGTAACTTGCCCATCATGGAAAAACAAGCCATTATTTCAGTCCGCGAACTTTCGAAAAAATACGGAGATTTTGAAGCCGTAAAACATATTAGTTTCGAAGTATTCCAGGGGGAAATTTTTGGATTACTCGGCCCCAACGGGGCTGGTAAATCGACTACCCTTGAAATTATAGAAACCCTTCGTGAAAAAACCTCTGGAAAAATATTTGTTGATGGAATTGACCTGGATAAAAGCCCCAATGAAATAAAAAAAAGAATCGGCGTTCAGCTCCAAACTTCAGGTTATTATCCTAACCTGAATTTAACCGAATTACTGATGTTGTTCGGGGGTTTGTATAATCGGGATGTCAAACCATCGGAATTTCTTGGAAAAGTAAATCTGCTTGATAAGGCCAAATCAAAATATAAAGAACTCAGTGGTGGGCAGAAGCAACGTTTTTCAATAGCGACAACACTTATTAATCAGCCAAAGATTATTTTCCTGGATGAACCTACTACAGGTCTTGATCCCCAGGCCCGGAGGAATCTGTGGGATTTGGTTCGTGACATATGTTCTTCCGGAACAACAGTCATTATAACAACACATTATATGGATGAAGCTGAAGTACTTTGTGATCGTGTAGCGATTATGGATTCAGGCAAAATTATTGCATTAGATTCGCCCGATCAGCTGATTGACAAACTTGTTGCTACTGGTTTTGAAAGACCAAAAGAAGTAAAGAAAGCTAACCTGGAGGATGTTTTCATCCAAATGACGGGAAAAGAGTGGAGGGAGGAATAAAGAGAAGTATGGGAGTATGGGAGTATGGGAGTGTGGAGATTTACAGGAGTTTATTTAATATTCATTTACAATTAACCATTGACAATTATGTCTGATCCCCGCTATCCAATAGGTAAATATGAGCCGCAGGTTTATTCCGATACATTGAAACAGGAATGGCTCAATAATATCCGTCAGTTGCCAACAGAACTTGAGTATGCAATACTAAATCTGGATGCTGATCAGTTAAATAGCCCCTACCGTAATGGTGGGTGGACCATCCAACAATTAGTTCATCATATTGCCGACAGTCATATGAACGCCTATATCCGTTTTAAACTGGCTCTTACGGAGGAAAATGTTACTGTGAAGTCCTATGAAGAAAAACTTTGGGCTGAACTAAACGACGTTCAAAAAGTACCGGTAAATATTTCTATCACGCTTTTACACGCTTTACATACGAGACTGTATGCATCCATCAAGGATATTAGTATGGAACAATGGAACCGGAAATTTAATTATCCCGGTAAATCTGAACCTGTGAGCATCTGGTTTTTACTGGGTATGTACAGCTGGCATGGTAAGCACCATGTAGCCCATATCCTTTCTTACAGGGAAGCCAATAATATTTCATAATGAAAGATCTTCGCTGGAAAAGAATTTCTTCTGAATATATTTCAAAAGATACCTGGGGTACTGTAAGGAAGGATGTTTGTGAGACTGCCGAAGGAAAAATCATCAGTCCTTACTATGTGTATGAATTTCCTACCTGGGTTTCGGCGGTCGCGATTACTGAAGAAGGCAAAATAATTATGGAGCGTC